>DYIG01000097.1 GCA_020723725.1 Thermaerobacter marianensis
TTGACATCTCCCTCGATATGCTGATGCGGCTGGGGCAGCGTATTTATTCCGAAGGAATCATTAACGTAACGCCCATCCTTTCTCGGGAAACCAATATCCCGCTTGCAGACGGTGTGGCAGACGCCGCGCTCCTGGCCGATGTCTTGCATGAAGCGGAAGACCCCGTCGCCCTTCTGGTGGAGGTTAGACGCCTCCTGCGCGAGGGTGGCAGGCTGCTTATAGTTGATTGGATTAAGGAAGAGGCCCCGGTTGGTCCCCCTGAAGGCGAGCGTATTGCAGTCCACGATGCCGCAGGGTTCGCGGAGAAAGCCGGTCTCAAGGTGGTAAATGAATTCAACGTGGGTCCATATCACTGGGCTCTGTTGTTATCCACGTGATTCCTTTTTCACCAGGCCTTTAACGCATGCCTGATTTCCCTCACGTGAAGCATGGCCATAATCGCTTGCCCGACTGTCATGCCTATAATGGCACCCGTAAGGCCGACTCCCGGTATCCCTATGGCATAGTAAATTAGCGCTGCCCGCACAGTGAGCCCTATGACGTAGTTTCGCAGCTCAAACCCGGTTAACCCCAGCCCCGTCATGTAGGAGCCAAGCATGTTTTGGAGGTAAAAGACTGGCCCGCAAAGGCCAAAAACAGTTATTAACGGGGAGATCCTGGTGTCCGCGTAAAGCACCTGTGCGATAAGATCGGGGAAGAGGAGAAATGCGGCGCTACTGAATGCGGAGACGAGCAGTGTCAGGCGGATGCCCATACCCATTCTCTTCCTTAAGGCCTCTTTATCCCCAGTGGCGGCAGCGGCGGAAACGGCTGGTATAAGCGCGGTTGCCAGAGGGTAAAGTCCGACCATCGGGAGGTAAAGCACCGGAAGGGCCATACCGGTAAGCTGGCCGTAAAGGCTTGTAGCCTGAGACAGGTTGAGTCCGGCTGCCTGGAGTCGGTGCGGTATCATTACGGCGTCTGCTGTTGCTGTTAAAGAACCAGCTAACCCTCCCGCCATGAGAGGGATGGAAAGTTTCAATAAACCCGCAACCGCCGCCCTGTATGGTTCAGGTTTTAGGCTCCTTTTTTCAAGTCGAACAGGGTCTGACGCTTCGGTTTGCCGGTAATGGTATATTAGGTAGGCCAACCCCGCCAGTTCACCTATGGCGATGCCAGCTATTACCCCAGTCACCGCCCATTCCATACCTTTATCCAATAGCAATGCGGTCAGCAAGAGGACGGTGGGGATACGGGCTGTTTGTTCCAAAACCTGTGCCCAGGCCCCGGGGGTCAGTTCGTGGCGGCCTTGAAAATACCCCCGAAAGATGGCTGCCACCGCAGCCACAGCAATCGCCGGAGGCATGAAGGCCAGCGCCTTCTCAGTCCTTGGGTCAGTCAGCACCAGGTTGGATACGGTGCCCGAAGTTACGTAAACACCAAGGCACACCAGTGAAGTGGAGGCAAGGGTGAGCAGAAACACGATCTTACAGTCTCGTCCGGCGCCATGCCTGTCGTCTTGGGCCAGTTTTTCCGCAATAACCTTTGCCAGGACGGCAGGCAGCCCGAGGGTGGCGAAGGTGAGGGCCAGCCAGTAAATGGGTAAGACCATCTGGACCAGTCCAATGCCCTCGTCTCCGATCAGGCGGGCGAGAAGGATTCTAAAAACTGTTCCGGTTAGGCGTGAATATAACCCGGCGAGCGTCAGTGCAACTGCGCCGGGTATCAGGGAACGCAGGTTCAAGGCGCCTCCCCCTTACTGGGAGGTGTGGATGCCAATACTTATGAAACTGCATTCCCTTTATGCCAACTGGGTTTGAATTAAACTATCATTGGATTTGAATGAACCGAAGTCATTCCTCAGACCTTCGATGCCATCGAATAGGGCCTTTTCACCATATATCCAACGGAGCATGCTGGGGCAATGTTGCTTTATCGTTTCAGTGGATACGTCGTAACCGGCCTCCTCTAGCTTTAGCAATTCCTGGTATACTGTTTGGCGGATGATTTCAGGGGAGTTGCCCCATTTTATCCTCCTCTTACCCCTTGCCACCCTTCCGGAGCGGTCTTTTACAATAACGTTTTCCGGGGCTTCCATTCGGGGATTGAAATCATCATTGGTGACAGAAGTGGCGTTCTGGAGGTATTCCTCGACGATGCTTCTTAATTCATTAATTTCCTGGTACAGCGGGTCAATGCTTATCTTGATAATCTCTGCTACGGCGTCCAGCGTTTTCTCGGTAGCCAGGCGATAGTTACGATACTCCTCGTCCATTCTTGATAACAAAACCGATTTAAGCGCGGGGGATTCGTGCAGTTTGTGCAGAAAATCATATACATTGAAGGATGGAAGCTCCCTGGCCTTGCGGTACTCGCGACCGCTAAGGTCAGCGGGGGTAATCATTTTCCCTACTCGTCCCTTTTTGCCTTTTTTCCCGTGTACCCCTGAAGCCGTGGTCTTCTTCTCCCGGACCTCTTCATGGAAGACGCGGTTTGCTTCACTCATGTTTTTCCCCTCTTTCATCAGATATTAATATGTAACAATAAATTGGAAGGTTACTTCTTCATTTATCTTACCGATTAGCATAGGGAATTATGCTTCAATGTACTTTCATAAACGGTCAAAAGGACTCTATTTGCTTGACGTTATTTGATGCCCGGTTATAAAATAAGTACCGTTGAAAAATTAGGTGCCTAGCTTTTGCTTAAAGGGTTGGGGCTCGTTGCGCCCGACTTCTTCCCCCGTGGTAAAAGCGATGGTCCCGTCTAGCTTGAGAGGGCTAGAAGTATTAACACAGGGGGGCTTTTCTTATGCACAGGATGCATGAAACCTTTGGGCGGCACATTCTTCTGGACGTGTGGGGCGTAGAATTCGAAAAGCTTAATGACCTGCAAGTTATAAAGAAAACTATGATGAAAGCTGCCGTATCGTGTGGCGCTACAATCGTTAAAACGGCGTTTCAACGTTTTCCTGTGCAGGGGCTCAGCGGAGTAGTTGTACTGGCCGAATCGCATATTTCCGTACACACGCACCCGGAGCACAGTTACGCTTCGTTTGATATCTTCACCTGTGGCCAGACTATTGATCCCAATATAGCCTGTGACTACATTATTAAGAAGCTGGGGGCAGGGCATTACAACCTCCGGGAGTTCATTCGCGGTCAGGCAGACGGCATTAAAGACATGACTCCCGGAGCATGGGTGGCACAGGTACAACGGGCTTCTCACGGTGATTGCGGGTACGAGCAGCTTACGGTAGCCCGTTAACGATAATTCGTTCTAACTCTAACAGGCGGGTTTTTATGGCGGTGCCACTGCGGGCAGACCCGCGTTCTCGCCAGGTGTAGCCTCCGGGGTTGCCACTGGCGGGGATTACGCGGTGACACGGGATAATAATCGGTACCGGGTTGCGTGCCAGCGCTTGTCCAACAGCTCTAGCGGCGCCCGGTACCGTTATATTAGCGGCCAGTTCACCGTAGGTCAGGGTTTTCCCCAGGGGGATGTTTCTCGCAGCTTCCAGCACGCCTGCTGTAAATGGCTTTAGCCCGCTGAGCGAAACAGGCACTGTAAAAACGGCTCTCTTGCCTTGGAAATACTCCATTATTTCCTGCCCTGCACAACAGGCCAGGCCCCCGTTATGGACGTGGGCGTCTGCCAAAGAATCGTCAAACGCTAAAGAAACAACGCCAGCCTCAGTAGCGTCAATGGACAAGCATCCTACGGGTGTTGTTATAGAACAGCTACTTTTCTTCATTCTCGTGCTCATGTTCGTGTTCAAAATGCCGGAGGGCGTTGGCCATTTCAGCAAGTCTCATGTCCACCAGGGAATTGACCGTGCCTTCCGGGAAGGTACCGTCTTCGCGGGGGGCGCCGGCCTCTACCCCGGTAAGCAGCTCGATCCCTTCGTCGATGGTGCGCACCGCATAGATGTGAAACATACCGTTTTTTACCGCATCCAATACCTCTTCTTTTAGCATGAGGTTGCGTATATTCTGGTGCGGTATGATTACACCCTGCTTCCCCGTAAGCCCTTTCATCTTGCAAACATGGAAAAACCCTTCGATTTTCTCGTTGACCCCGCCTATGGGTTGGATCTGTCCCTTTTGGTTAACTGAACCTGTAACGGCAATGCCCTGGTCAACTGGCAAGCCTGAAAGTTCGGACAGCAGCGCGTAGAGCTCCGCGCTTGACGCGCTATCACCCTCGATTTCCTCATAGAGCTGTTCAAAGCACACGCTTGCCGAGAGTGCCAGGGGCCTGTCCTTAGAATACTTGCCCGCAAGGTGGGCGTTGAGGATGTATACCCCTTTAGAGTGGATCGGCCCGGACATTTCGGTTTCCCGTTCAATGTTTATAACGCCCTTTTCACCCGGGAAGACCCTGGCGGTGATGCGGTTGGGTTTGCCAAAGGAGTGGTCGCCGAAATCCAGTACGGCAAGCCCGTTGACCTGCCCGCAGACACTGCCTTCCGTGTCCACCATAATGGTGTTTTCTTCGAACAGTTCCAGGATTTTTTCTTCAATCTTATTAGATCTGTAGACCCTCTCTTCCATGGCTCGGTTCACATGCCGCGCACTGGTAAGGGGGCTGCCCTCTTCTTCAGCCCACGCGGAGGCCTCAAAGATGAGTTCTGTCACATCATGGAAACGGGTTGAGAGTTTATGCTGGTCATCTGCCAGGCGGGAACTGTAATCCACTATGCGCGACATTGCCGAGGGGTCAAGGTGTCTTAGCCCCTCCCTCTGGCAGAATCCGCTGACAAAAGAGGCATAAAGCTTTATGTGTTCCTCGGTGCGTGGCATTTCCACGTCGAAGTCAACCTTGACCTTGAAGAATTTGCGGAAGTCTTCATCGTGGTTGTAGAGGAGCTGGTATACCAGCGGGTTCCCTATAATTATTACCTTGAGTTTAAGGGGGAGTGGTTCGGGTTTCAAGCTTGTGGTCGCTACCACGCCGAGTTGGTCCCCTATATTTTCTATGCGAATCTGGCCGGTCTTAAGGGTTCTTTTCAAGGCCGGCCAGACCATGGGATTGCTGAACAGGTCATTGGCCTGAATTACCAGATAGCCCCCGTTGGCCATGTGTATGGCGCCCGGTTTTATCATGGTGAAGTCTGTCACGAGTGTACCGAAGTCGCCACGGTACTCCACCTTGCCAAAGAGGTTGTAGTATGTGGGGTTGGTCTCAAAGACCAATGGGGCTCCTTCAGTCTCAGAATTGTCAACGAGGAGGTTTACTTTATAACGGGTTAGCCAGGCGTCTTTCTGTCCCCCGCGCATGGGCAGACCGGGGATAACCCCTTCGTCGTCACCATCTGATCGGAAACGGTCAAGCTGCTCAATTACGTCAGCCTGAACCTTCTCGAGGTATTCACACACCCCGGGAAGATCCTTACACTGATCCTTCATTTGGTTTAAGAGGTGGCCTACTGCGTATAATGCGGTTTCTCTTTCCACCTGTTTGAGTTTCTCACGAGCCTCTTTCTCCATATTCCTTACCTTGCGGATGGTCTCTGCAACCTGACTCTGCAGCTCCTTGTTGCGTGCGGCAATGTCTTCACGCACATCCTCGGGGAACCGTCCGAATTCCTCAGGGGAAATGGGTTGCCCGTTTGGGCCAAGGGGGATGGTGAATATTCCAGTCGGTGTGCGCTGAATGGCGAAGTTCAAGGCGCGGGCAGACCTGTCCAACTCCTCCCATCGTGCCGACGTAGCCTTTTCGAATTCCTCCACCAGCTCACTGCGCCGACGTTCCCAGTCCTCGCTTTCGAAGACACGCTTGATCTCAGTTCGGATATCCTCAACCATTTCCTCCATCTCGCGCCTGAGCTTGGCCCCGCGTCCGGGTGGCAGGATGATGCATGACGGCTGGTCTGGGTTATTGAAGTTATATACATAGCATATGTCAGGCGGCTGAGGCTCCTTAGAGGCCACTTGCCGGATCCTTGTCTGGGCGTATGTCGTTTTGCCAGTGC
Source organism: Thermaerobacter marianensis (assembly GCA_020723725.1). GTDB lineage: Bacteria > Bacillota > Sulfobacillia > DYIH01 > DYIG01 > DYIG01. The sequence goes on from DYIG01000097.1 coordinate 5,954, forward strand.
CTACAGGTCCACTGATGAAGAGGTTGTATCCGGGGTGTTTAATCTTTAGTCCGAATTCCATGGCCCGCACAGCACGGTCCTGCCCGATGATTCCTTGTTCCAGGGGCGGAACGTCTTCGGTGCTGGAGAAATCAAATATTGACGGCGGACAGACGGCAGCGAGTTGTTGGGGCTTAAGGGCCAGGGAAGCTCGGCGCTTCTGGGATATGGCCTTAATGGGTTTGGATTCGGAGGTCTTAGACTCCAAGGTAATCCTCCTTAAAAATTAGGGTTAGGTAATCTTTCTGCTATTCTGCAGCGCCATGCTCATTCCTGCGTTAAAATTTAATCCTAATGGAGGGAGGCCGCTTGTGTTTGCCAAGGGGATGCGATTCCTTAGCCAGATTCCATTAAACATCACCTGGATTAAGG
>DYIG01000098.1:0-1135 GCA_020723725.1 Thermaerobacter marianensis
AGACCGGCATTCCCTGAAATAGCCGAAATAACAAGTTCCGCTTCGGGTAAAACCGCTACAGAGGAAACCCCGCCGTCGCCAGTCAGGATTTCAACCGGGAAGTCCCATCCCAGTTCATGCCGGAGCCTTCCGGCTGCCGAGTCGTCGACTACGGCGACAACCCTGGGCCGAAATGCCCTCACCTGACCAGCCAATATACCGATATTGCTCCCCGCAGCGAGCCCAACCACCCGCCAGCGCTCGCCGCACCTGGCTATAACATCGAGCGCCTGGCGGCCAATGGAACCCGTGGAGCCTAAAATTACCAGGCTGCGCGATTGTGAGTGTTCCCCGTCAACAACGGTCATTTAATCAACCTTCCCACATTGCCTATGGAGATCAGTCCAGCCCCCGTAACGGCCTTGAGTATGATTACAATTAGCGGCCCGTATATGAACCCAGCGGCCCCGAAAACCTTGACGCCTATGTAAAGTGCAACAAGCGTGGCCAAAGGGTGCAAACCGATTCGTTCCCCGATAATACGGGGCTGCAGAACCCCTCTGACCAGGGCGACAGTCCCATAGAGACCTAACAGGGAAAAACCAAGGCTCTGATTCCCGGTTAGAAAGGCATATGCCCCCCATGGCAGGAATATCAACCCCGGCCCCAGGACCGGAAGAACATCCATCAGGGCACTAAGCAAGGCAATGGTTAGGGAGTAATTGACACCTAAGGCCACCAGTACTCCGAGGACGATGACGAAGGTTATGGCTACCATTACGGCTTGCGCCTTTAGTAGCCCAACAGTCGATCTCAACAGCTTTGACTTGATCCCCGTGGCCGCTCCGTGCCAGTCATCAGGCATAAGCGAGAGAATAAACCGTCGCACCGCGTCTTTTTCACTACTTATGAAATAAGTTGAAAGAGCGGCGATGAGGAAGGTTGCCCCCGCGTTAGGCAAGCCCTGCAGCCAGGTCTGGAGGGCGGAGAGTGCCCCTACCAGAAGGCCTTGCGCGCCCTGGAAAGCGATGCTGGCCTGCTTTTCCAGAGATATCCTAAGGCCGGGTGGGAGTTTGGCAATCGCCGCTCCCAGTTCCTTGGATAGAATATCAATCTCAGACATCAGCCGCTCGTACAGTTCCGGGAGTGCCACGAT
>DYIG01000098.1:1145-2750 GCA_020723725.1 Thermaerobacter marianensis
TAAATTGGCCATTTCCAAACCCAGCCGGACAAGCAGGTATATCGACAGCAGAAGGAAAACGGCAACCCCTATAGATACAAGGAATCCGGCCCCCACACTCCGAGGCACGCGATTCATTTCAAGCCTTGTCACCACAGGGTCAATGAGGACGGCCATAAAAATAGCCAGCACAAACGGAAACAGGTACGGTATTAGAAAACGAAGGAACAAGTAGCTGGCTACGAGGAAAAGGGTTAGGTTGATATACCCCTTTAATGTCTCGTTCTCAGTCCGCCACCGGATCAAGGCATTAACCTTTCCGGCAAAAGAGCCAAACCCGATTCTTGAAAGTAAACAAGGAAGTAATAGGCCACCGGGATGACGAAGGCAAGGCTGTCAGAACGGTCAAGGAACCCCCCATGCCCGGGCAGCGCCCGACCTGAGTCCTTTATACCCCCTATTCGCTTCAGGAGGGATTCAAAAAGATCGCCGGTCTGTGACATGACTGCGATAAGGAGCCCCAACGCCGCGAGCACCCAAAGGGGCCAACCGGTCAACTCCAAACCGGCCAACGCTGTAAAGGCCACCCCGGCAACGAGGCCGGCAATCGCCCCCTGGACTGTTTTCCCCGGGCTAATGCCAGGAGCCAGGGGCGTCCTGCCCCTCGCCTTGCCATAGAAATAAGCCGCGGTGTCATTGGCCCATACCGCTATAAGCACCATCCAGGTAACGGGATATCCCAATTCCGAACGCATCATCAGAAGGTAGGATAAAAGAAACGACGGGTAAAAGAGCGCCAGGAAGGTTATCAAAACCTGCCGTACGGCTTCGTCTAAAGCGCCCATTTCCCTGTTCTTCATGTGAACAAGGGTTTTGATCGATAAGTAGAGGAGGCCCAGCACAACGAGCGCGTCCTCCCTGTATTCGGAGAAGTACCCTGCGAAAACGGCAGCCATAATGGCCCAAAACCTGACCAGCCACTTGGCATACGAGCCGCGAAACTTCAAGATCGACAGCAGCTCTTCGGTGGATGCCAGCGACAAAAGCGCAACTGAGAAAACCAGGACATGGTTGCCCAGGTATACGGCGCCAAGAAACAATGGAATGCCGACCGCTGCGGTAGCCACCCTCCGGGAGGTCAAACCCCTCCCCCCTTTATAGACTGGACTCCTTCAAAATCAGATTGCTGCTCCACACGCCCAAAACGACGGTCCCTCTTTTGAAACTCCCTGATGGCCTGCAAGAGCTGTTCCTTCCCAAAGTCGGGCCAATAAACATCGGTGACCCAAAGTTCCGAGTACGCTATCTGCCACAACAGAAAATTACTTACGCGGAACTCACCACTTGGGCGAATCAACAGGTCTGGGTCTGGCACCCCGGAGGTAAAGAGGTTTTCCGCAACAGTATCCTCCGTTATATCCTCCGGATTCATCTCCCCTCGGGCGACCCGTAAGGCGATTGATTTAACGGCGGAAGTTATCTCCTGCCGCCCCCCATAGTTGATGGCCAGTATCAGATCCAACCGGTTATTGGATGCGGTACGCCTGACGGCCTCCTCAACCGCCAAACGGGAACCGGTGGGCAGGCTCGACAGGTCCCCTATAGCCCGAATCTTGACCCCATTGC
>DYIG01000098.1:2760-6349 GCA_020723725.1 Thermaerobacter marianensis
TGACGAAACAAGGAGATCCATCAGGGCCAGGACCTCGGCCCGCGGCCTGAACCAGTTCTCTGTGGAAAAGGCGTAGAGTGTGAGATACCTCACGCCTATTTCCCCGCAAACCGATACAACCTTACGTAAGGCCTGAACCCCCTCCTTGTGACCCTCAGTCCGAGGGAGGCCACGCGATTTGGCCCAGCGCCCGTTGCCATCCATAATAATTGCCACGTGCCTGGGCAGCCTTGAAAGGTCGATGCCCTCCAGACCAGGCCCCATGGCATTCATTCCTGCACCTCCTCAGGTTCCAACGCCTGAGGAGAAGGGGCACCTGGATGTAAGGTCACGGTTAAAGTGACCTGATTCCCCTCCAGAACCTTTTGTCTTATTACATAAGTTGTACCGGGGTTTGCTTCAGCCACAACCCTCTTACGGTTGCCCTGCTGCGGGGGGGCCGTATAGACTACGTCAGAACAAGTCCACCCGGCGGAAGATATGATGGACACGGCTTCTTCAAGCGGAAAGGCAAGCACATTAGGACAGACTTCCTTGCTAGAAGACAGAGCGCTCATCCTTTCATTTCCCCTTGTTCGGGGTTAGACCTCCATTATGTCTTTCTCTTTCATTTCTATTATGGAGTCAATTTCCTCGATGAAGCGATCCGTGGTCTTCTGTATAGATTCCTGAGCCCGACGGGATTCGTCCTCCGATATTTCCCCGTCCTTCTCCAGTTGTTTCAGGAGGTCATTCCCCTCACGCCTGATATTCCTGATGGCCACCCTTTCTTCCTCGCCCTTTTTTTTAACCTGTTTGACGAGCTCGGCGCGGCGCGCCTCCGTGAGCTGCGGGAGTGTAATTCTGACCACTGCCCCATCGCTTACCGGAGTGACCCCCAGGTCCGATTTGGTAATGGCCTTTTCTATAGCTCCGATGACGCTCCTATCCCACGGCTGTATAACCAATACCCGGGGTTCAGGGACGTTTATATTGGCCAGCTGGTTCAAGGGGGTAGCCGTACCATAATAATCTACGGTTATTTTGTCCAGTAAAGCCGGCGTGGCTCTCCCCGCCCTTATGGACGCCATGTCCCGCCTGAAAACCTCCAGGCTCTTACGCATTCTCTCTTCGGTTTCCTTGAGCACATCCGACACCATCGCGGTTACACCCCTACGCGGGTCCCGACGTTGTCACCCATTACCGCCCGCTTTATATTCCCTTCTACATTAATATCAAAGACCAATATAGGTATGTTGTTTTCCATGCAAAGAGACGTGGCTGTTGAATCCATCACCCGCAAATTCCTTTGCAGGACCTCCTGATAACGGAGTTCCTCAAACATCCTGGCATTGGGATTCTTCCGCGGGTCTGAATCGAAAACCCCTCGCTCCTTGGTGCCCTTCAACATTACCTCGGCCTCAACCTCGGCAGCCCTCAGCGCCGCGGCCGTGTCAGTTGAAAAGAAGGGGTTGCCCGTTCCGGCTGCAAAAATAACCACGCGCCCTTTTTCCAAATGCCGAATGGCCCGCCGCCTGATGTACGGCTCAGCAACAGCCCTCATCTCGATAGCGGTCTGCACCCTGGTATCAACATTGTGCTTCTCCAGGGAATCCTGCAGCGCCAGGGCATTGATGGACGTTGCCATCATTCCCATATAATCCGCAGTAGCGCGATCCATTCCCTTGCTGCTGCCCGAAAGACCGCGCCAAATATTGCCGCCACCAACCACTATGCCAACCTGAACACCCAAGCCAACAACATCTTTGATCTGAAGGGCGATATTATCGACGACCTCGGGGTCAATACCATACCCCATTTTTCCGGCCAAAGCCTCGCCACTAAGTTTTAGAACGACCCGTCTGTAGCGTGGGCCGACAGAGGGCTTGCCCTCAGACAGCAAACCACCACCCCCGGACCAATTGTCTACTCGTTTCCTGCACCCTCGCCAAGCTCGAACCTCACAAAGCGCCTAACGACGATGTTTTCTCCGAGCTTTGCCACGTGTTCCTTTACGAGCTGACCAACCGTGATATCAGGGTTCTTTACAAAAGGCTGTTCTTCCAGGCATATCGCGTTATAGAACTGCTTCTCAAGACGCCCCTCAACAATCCTGTCCACCATATTAGCCGACTTGCCTTCCTCCAGCGTGCGGGCTCGAAGTATCTCCCGTTCCTTTTCAATTACTTCAGCCGGGACATCTTCCCGCCTGACATAACGCGGGGAGGAGGCTGCAATCTGCATGGCCAGATCCCGGACAAGCGCCTGAAACACATCGGTTCGGGCAACAAAATCCGTCTCGCAATTGACCTCAACCAATACGCCAATCCGCCCGCCAAGGTGTATGTAGGAACCGATTATCCCCTGGCTTGCGGTACGGCCCGCTTTCTTTTCCGCAGCCGCCAGCCCTTTCTGACGCAGCCAGTCTACTGCCTTTTCAATATCACCGCCAGTTTCCGTAAGGGCCTTTTTGCAATCCATCATTCCAGCGCCCGTTCGCTGACGAAGATCTTTAACCAATGCCGGTGAAACATCTGCCATATGTAAACCCCCTTTTGCTCGACCATAAGGCGCATTGCTATACTGGCGGGGCCTAGTCCAGCCCCGCCAGATCCGTCGTGACCATATTATGCGTTTAAGCTGGTGTGGCTTCTTCCTGAACGCCCTCGCGGCCTTCGATTATTGCATCAGCGATGCGCGCGGTAATTAGTTTAACAGCCCTGATGGCGTCATCATTGCCGGGAATAAGATAGTCAACCTTATCAGGGTCACAATTTGTATCAACTATCCCTACGATGGGAATCCCCAAACGCCGGGCCTCCATGACCGCAATGTCCTCCTTGCGGGGGTCGACGACAAACATCGCCGAAGGCAGAGACTCCATGCCCTTGATACCACCAAGGGACTTCTCAAGTTTCTCCTTCTCACGCATCAGGAGGCCGGCTTCCTTCTTGGGAAGCCTCTGGAGATAACCGTCACGCTCCCACTCTTCAATCTGAATAAGGCGTTTGATCCTGCTCCTGATGGTCTGGAAATTGGTAAGCATGCCGCCAAGCCAGCGCTGGTTTACGTAATACATACCACAGCGCACAGCCTCTTCCGCCACTGCTTCCTGTGCCTGCTTCTTCGTGCCGACAAACAGGAAAGTTCCCCCTTTGGCTGACAAGTCGCGGATAAATTCATACGCATCTTCGATCATTTTGACGGTTTTCTGCAAGTCGATGATATAAATCCCGTTGCGTTCCGTGAAGATGTAGGGTTTCATTTTGGGGTTCCAACGACGCGTCTGGTGGCCGAAATGCACTCCCGCTTCCAACAACTGCTTCATGCTGACAACCGCCACTTGCCATCACCTCCTTCCGGTTATTTCCTCCGCCGCTTCATTCCCGCAATTGCCATATGGCCTTGCATACGGCACCGGTTACGGGTCCACATGGCGTGTGTACTTGCAGGTCTGCCTTTGGCAGACCACTCGTTAATATAACATACCCGATACCGCAACTCCAAACAATTAAACCATTTATGTTCAGGTAATGTTCAGGCTCGGGATGTTTCGGCAAGCTTACCGCGCAGTCTAAGGATGGCCTTGGAATGAAGCTGCGAAATCCTT
>DYIG01000099.1 GCA_020723725.1 Thermaerobacter marianensis
TAAGGAACCTTGTTCTTTACAAAGTAATCCCACACATGTTCCCAGGTCCAGGGCGCCAGGGGGTTAACCTTCACGAGACCAAACCGGCTATCCCATTCCACAACTTTGGCATTGGCACGTGTCGGGGCTTGGTCCCGCCTGATCCCCGTGATCCAGGCGTCGAGCCCGGAAAGCGCCTTTTCAAGGGGCTGCACCTTCCTGATCTTGCAGCATAGGTCCGGGTCCCTCTTCCAGAGATCAGCGCCGTGCTCGGCCTCCTGCTGTTCCAAGGTAAGGGCGGGGCTGTAACGCACGAATTCCAGGGGATACCGCTCAACCAAACGATCACGCACGTCATATGTTTCCGGGAAGAACAGATCTGTATCAAGGTAGAACACCTTTGTACCGGGTTTAATCCGGCTGATCATGTCAACCAGGACCACATCCTCGGCGCCGAAACTGCAAGCCAGGGAAATCTGCGGAGAAAACCGGCCAATAGCCCAGGCTAGAACGTCCTCCGGTCCCTTCCCCTCAAACTCTTCAGCAGCCTCAGAAACAAGTAGGTGGATATCTACCTTTGCCAACAGGGATCGCCTCCAGATCAATTTTTCCGAGTTTTCCAATAGGATTTATTGGTCTAATCATAGCAAAGTCGGCCTGACCGCGTCAATTAACATTTATGCCACTCGAAGCCGGACCCCAAGACAGGATATCTGGGACAGGAATTCATTTGTGATAGGTCTATTTATGAAATTTGATTCGAGCTATACCGTTTATTGGAACCCTTCGCTGCTCTAGCAGCCCCGAGCTAATCGAGCCACTTTGCAAGTTCCGGAATCTTTTCTGGATGAAACCAAATAGATTTAAGAACCCCATCCTTCGAGACAGCGATGGTGTCGGTTGCAAATTCCAAGGTCCTCCGGGGTGTTCACCTCGCACCTATAGGTGTTGAGGAGAGCGATGATTCTCTGGGATATGAATTCGACCTTCTTCAATTCGGCTTCAGCCTGTGCTATGTCACCCTGCTTCTTGAGCTGCACGACTTTTTTCACTACGGCATGGAGCTCAATATGTGTCTTCTCGAGTTCCCTCATCTCAGGGATTGTCCCGTATGTTCTGATCCCTTCAAAGTGGAGCCATTTACCGAGGTCGCAATCGGTGTGAGAGACAACTTGTGCCTCTGACAAACTCTCCTTCCCATCCAAGAAACTGCGCAGCTTGGTTTTCCACACGAGGTGTTTAGTCTTGGCCAAAGTGAAGTCAATGGTGCTTGCGGTTGCCATCCATTTCACCTCCCCACCTATAGGAAAATCGGTTTTAATAATCGTCGAGGAGGTGGCCTGATTTTAGTGAGGTGTCCTGGCAATAATGGACACCCGTCGAACTCGGAGTAGATGGCGATATTGGCGGTCCCCATTAGGCTCAAAAACCAGCGGCCCGAAGAGCTTCGTCCAAATCCTCAACCGGAACAACCTTCATGTTGCCGAAGGAGCGGCTGATGTCCTGCAAATTATCCTTGGGTATGAGGAAGAGATACGCACCGGCGCGGCGGGCAGCGATAGCCTTGGCCTCCACCCCGCTGACCGCCTCCACGGCCCCGGAGGGGCTCAAAACGCCTGTGCCGGCGATCACCCGGCCCTCTTTTCGACCGGGGTCTGCCTGGCCACACCTCCCCTCTTTGAGGGCAAGGAGACGCTCGTACGCCTCCAAGGCGAACATCAGACCGGCGGAAGGTCCCGCCACTTCCGTTTCCTCAAAAGTAACGGGGACCAGCGAACCGCCCGTCTGGTCCGTAGGGTACCCGGCTTCCTTCAGGGCCAGCTTGACAGCCGTGCCCTGGCTCTCCTTCATTTTCGTTTTCATCGACCGGAGGTACTCCTCTTCCCCCACACCCTCCGGGAAGAGGTCGGCAGCACGGATAATCCCCGTCCCCGGGGAAAGCCCCTTGAGGAGGATTTGCCCGACAGTGGCGCGTTGAGCGGCCACGCTCGTGAGGTAAAAGGCACGGTCTGGGATGGGTTGGGCGCACCCCGGCACCATGACCAGGGTCCCGGCGTCAACGGCCAGACCGGGCTGCACAAGATAGAACCCAGTTGGCACAAAGAACACGGCGGCAGCCAGAACAAAGTAAAGAACAACCCGAAGGGCTCCACGCATTCCCGGTATCACCCATGGGTTATCGTGCCCTGAAGGAGCGTTTCAAGGCAAGGCCCGTGTTTATGATATACACGGCGCCCACAACTGCCAGCAGCTAGATTCGTTTCACCTCCTGCCGAAGGACCTCCCAGATGCCTTGGAACATCTCTCTAAAGGCCTCATGGTCACGCACACCGGGGATCTTGCGCGGGCGGGGAATGGGCACCGGGAATTCCGCTTTAATACGGCCCGGCGATGCCGACATGACAGCGATACGATCGCCCAAAGAGAGCGCTTCATCAATGCTGTGGGTGACGAAGATGACCGTCTTTTCGCTCCCCTCCCAGATGCCTAGGAACTCTTCCTGAAGCAGGACCCTGTTCTGTTCATCAAGGGAACCGAATGGCTCATCCACCAGCAGGATTTCCGGGTCATTGGCAAAGGCCCTGGCTATGCTGACGCGTTGTTTCATCCCGCCCGAGAGCTGGTGCGGGTAGTAGTCGGCAAAGGGGTACAGTCCGACCATGTCCATGTACCAGTCCACAGCCGCCCGCAGGATAGCCTCGGGCACCCTCCTCAAACTTAGACCGTAGCCGATGTTCTGCCTGACCGTCATCCAGGGGAAGACCGATTCCTCCTGGAATATAACGCTGCACAGAGGGTTGGCAGGGGAGTCCTGCTTGACCTCCACCCTGCCTCCACTCGCCTTCTCCAACCCCGCCATGATCCTTAAAAGGGTGCTTTTGCCACAACCGCTCGGACCAAGCAGGCAGAGGAATTCACCGCGCCCGACATTTAGGTCTATCCCGTCCAGAGCCCTGTAAAACCCCTTCCCTGCCTGGTAGGTCTTTGTTACGCCTGACAGGTTCACCTTGATGCCAATCACCTTCCCCCACCCCCCGGCTTCCAAGGGACCAATACCTTCTCCAGCCGACCCAGGCCAACCGACATGAGCCAGCCCAGTACAGACATGACCAGGAATGCCAGGTACATTTTTTCAAGGGTAAAGGTCTGGTAGCTGGACCAAATCATGTAGCCGATGCCTTCGCGGGCGGCTATCATCTCCGCCGCTACTATAAGAAGGAGGGCTAAGCCCGCACCCAGCCTTATCCCCGTGAGAACGGATGGCAAAGCCCCGGGGAGCGCGACCGTGAGGTAGAAATCGAGCCCGCGGGCGCCAAAGCTCCGGGCAACGTCGATATAGATACGCTCGATACCGACCACTCCGGCAGCCGTGTTGATCAGCACAGGGAAGAACACCCCCAGGGCGATGGTTACTATTTTTGACGTCTCCCCCAGCCCGAAGAGGAGCATTATCAGGGGGAGCAGGGCCAGTTTTGGGATCGGGCATATCGCATAGATTATGGGCTCCAACGCCGAACGCAACAGCGGGATGACCCCAATGGCAAGACCAAGGACCAGGCCGGGGATGGCCCCTGCAATGAAACCCGCCACGATACGCACAAGGCTGGTGCCGGCCGCCCGGAATATTTCCCCGGCCAGCGCCGTTTCCACCAGGACACCTACTATTGCTGAGGGGGGCGGGAAGAATCGGTGATCGAGCGCACCAATCCTCACTGCCAACTCCCACAGCATGAGCATGGCCAGCGGCGAGATGACATATAAAACCCTGTTATACCGTCCCTTTGCCTGCCACATACCCCATCCCATCACTTGACAGTCTATGGGACCGACCGGGGACAGGTGCCTGTACAACCCTGTCCCGGTAAGGTAATCTAGCTTTATGCGTTGCCTGTACCCACTTCTCCTGGCGATTCCAATAGCTGTCTACCTTGAGATGGCGGGGGCCTCCCCTCTGTGGATTTTTATCTCGTCGGCTCTTGCCATACTCCCCTTGGCCGGTGTGCTGGGGAAAGCAACCGAGGAGCTGGCTATCCATGCCGGACCACGGTTCGGGGGCTTTCTTAACGCCACCTTCGGGAACGCGGCTGAGCTGATAATCACCATCATGGCAATTCGGGCGGGCCTGTTTGAACTGGTCAAGGCCTCGATAACCGGTGCTATCATAGGTAATATCCTTCTCATCCTGGGCTTGAGCGCCGTTGTAGGGGGCTTCAAGAACAAGGTTCAGGTCTTCAACCGCAACCTGGCGGTTATGAACTCGTCCCTCCTGTTCCTCTCTGTCATCGCCCTTACCATCCCGGCCATCTTCGTCCTGGGCGGGGGCATCGAAGACAACGAGTTGGGCAAGATGAGCCGCGGGGTAGCAGACATCCTCATGGCAACGTATGTGTTGAGCCTCGTCTTCTCCTTCCGCACCCACAAGCACCTTTTCCACACCGCGCATGAGGTCCTGGATGAAGCCGAATGGAGCAGGAACAAAGCCCTTACGATAATGATCCTTTCGACCGTAGGGGTGGCGCTGATGAGCGAATTCCTGGTTGGATCCCTTGAGGAGGTGATAAGTGAGTTCGGGGTATCGGAATTCTTCCTTGGCATTGTTATCATCCCGCTCATCGGTAACGCCGCCGAACACAGCTCCGCCATCATGATGGCCCTAAGGAACCGGATGGACCTGGCTCTGGAAATCGCCATCGGTTCCAGCACCCAGATAGCCGTTTTCGTTGCCCCCCTCCTCATCTACATCAGCTACCTGGTTGGCAAACCCATGTCCTACATCTTCAATGTGTACGAACTGACGGCGATAGCCCTGACGGTGTTGATTGCCAACATTGTCTCCTCTGACGGCGAAACGAATTGGCTTGAAGGAGTGCAGCTCCTGGCGGCCTATGCCATTATGGCTATCGGCTTCTTCTACGTCGGCTAAAGGCCCGGTGATTGACCTTTTTGACCAGGCCTCTTAACCTGCTCATAGCATGCCCCCCTTTTGGTAACACTTGTAAGTACATTCTTGAGAAACAGGTGCATGGACCAGCATGAACATGGATAACGACCGTCTCCCCGCCAAGGTATTGGTCTTTCTTCTTACCGTATCACTGTTGCCGATTGAAATGCTGATACTACCGGCGGAACTGGTTTCAAAAGCCCAGAATGAAAGCATTTTCGCCCTTATCGGTGGAGCCGTGTTGGCCGCCCTGGCCATCACCCTGATCGCCACCCTCATGCAACGCTACCCCGGGCAGGGTTTGTTTGAAATAAGCCGCGACTCCCTGGGGCCGGTAATTGGCACCATCGTGTCCCTCGCCTACGCCGTATTCTGGTTACTGATGAGTGCCGGGATCCTCCGCGGGGTTGCAGAGATGGTCCGCGATACACTCCTCGCCTTCACCCCAAAATGGGCGACCATGCTATTCATGTCTCTTGGGGCAGTCTACCTGGCCGTACACGGAATTGAACCCATCGGTCGATTGGCGCAACTAACAGTTCCTATCGTCCTCGCGATAGTGCTGCTATTCCTCATGGGAACGATCTATTCGGGCGAAATCACAAGGGCGCAGCCGTTCCTGGAACCCGGGGCAGCAGGCAGAATAATGGACGGGGCCATACACGCCTTTCACAGCTACTGTGGCAGCTCGTCACTCCTGGTGCTGGGCCAATTCGTTCACCCTACCCATAGCCTGCTAGCCGCCAGCCTGACAGGCATCGGACTATCAACCGCCTTCTTCGCATTGGCCTTGGTAACGACGCTTACAATCTTGGGCACTGCGGGGATCACCATGTACCACTGGCCCCTCCTGGTTTCAGTACAAAACCTCAGGATACCCACCTTCCTGGTGGAAAAGGTAGATTCCTTCTTCCTGGCGGAATGGGTAATGTTTACCTACATCTCTCTGGTCCTGATGTACGTGGTTTCCGGGCTGACAATGAAGAAGGTCTTAAGATTACGGTCTAATCTCTGGCCAACCCTTGGCATTGCAGTCCTGGCCTACCTCATTGGCCTCATCCCCAAACACTATGAACACTATATATCTTTCAACGACGAGTGGCTATGCAATGGCATTTACGGCGTACCCTTCAGTTTTCTTCTCCCCGTTTTTATGCTGATCGTCAGCATCATCCGAAACCGACGGCATACCTCTGGCAAAACAGTAGTACCTTTATCACGGGAGCAGCGGGGTCGATAGGGTGGTCGAAGATGGGGATGCGAGGGAGCTCCGTGGGTGTGGGCAGGTTTTCACCGCTATTTGAAATACCGATTATGATAGCCGCTGTTGCCTCTGCCATCTTCATGGTGGCCTATCCCGAGACTGTCTT
>DYIG01000100.1 GCA_020723725.1 Thermaerobacter marianensis
CCTGGCAGGCCCTTGCGACAGGCTCCATCGGGCTGGGCGTGGGGCGTTTCTGGTTCGGTTTTTTCCACTCAGGGTTCTCGCAAATGAGCAACGCCCTCCTGGCCGGCATGGTTGAGCCGGGGCGGCGCGGCGCTGCTTTCGGCATAGCATCCAGCGTCTGGATGCTGGGCGGGGTCGCGGGTCCAACCGTCGGCGGCCTCCTCGCTTACCTCTGCGGCCTGCGCGCCCCCTTTTGGCTCAATGCCGGTATCCTTGTGGCGGCTGCGTTCTGGGCGCGCCGCTCTCTCACAGATCGCTCACCCGCAGCATAGCATGTGACAAGCTACCGCCTTTTCGGGCGTTTTGCGGGGTGAGTTTATGGGGCTCTTCAGGGATGGGTTGGAAAGAGTCAGGCGGAAGATCCCGGGTCTGGGGCGCAATCAGGGTTCCGAGGGGGTCTGCAGGAAGATAATTGTTTTCCAGGACCACCCCGATCCGGACGAAAGCTATCTGCAGAGCATGGGCGGCCGTCTGATTAAGGAGTTGCCGCTTCTCAACGCCGCGGTTGTGGAGGTCCCGGCAGAAGGGGATGCCGGGATCATGGCTGAAATCCCGGGTGTCGCTCGCATCGATGATGACCTGCAGATCCACGCCTATGGGGCGCTGGGGTGTTGCCTGTGGCATTGCCTGAGAGATAAACAGTCGCCGCAGACCGTGCCTTGGGGCCTTCAGGCGGTAGAGGCGGAAAGGGCCTGGGAATATACCAGGGGAGAGGGCATTTCCATAGCGGTAATAGACACCGGTATCGACCACACGCACCCCGATCTCAAGGACAACCTGGGCGAAGGTTACAATGTTCTTAAACCCGGGTCTGCGCCCGACGATGACAACGGGCATGGCACCCATGTGGCTGGCACCATCGCTGCTATTGATAACAGTTTCGGCGTGGTGGGGGTTGCCCCCCGCGCCAGGGTTCATGCGGTAAAGAGCCTGGACAGATTTGGCAACGGTTTTCTCTCCGACCTGATAGAGGCGCTCGATTGGTGTGTCAGCAACGGGATCAGGGTTGTGAACATGAGTCTGGGTTCGCCTGAGGGGAATGAATCCTTTCACGAGGCCATCAAGCGAGCCTATAATGCCGGTGTAGTGCTGGTAGCTGCTGCCGGTAATGAGGGTGGGGTAGGGGATACGGTCGGTTATCCGGCCCGTTATCCTGAAACCATCGCAGTCTCAGCCATAGATGTCGAGAGCAAGATGCCTGGTTTTGCCAGCAGGGGGCCTGATGTGGATGTCCTGGCGCCAGGCGTAAAGATTCTTTCAACCTGGCCAGGGAATCAGTATCGGGAATTGAATGGCACTTCTATGGCCACTCCCCATGTGGCTGGTATTGCAGCGATGGTGCTCGCTACCCATAAGGGATTCACCCCGGATCAAGCCAAAAGGCACTTGCGTGCGGCAGCCCGCAGGGTGGTTGGACTTGGATATCCGGTGGTGGATGCGTACAAGTCCATTACGACCTAGAGGGTTTCCGACAGGACGAACCACTCTATGGCTTCCTGGTCCTGCGGCCGGATGCTGGTAAAACGTATTCCTGCCAGCAGGTCACCGGTACCCCTTTCCCTTTCTGTGCGAGTGACGCGGCCTTCGGCCTGAACCTTCCCTGAGTGGAGATCCACCTCCAGTTGCAGGTTGTCACCCGCCTGGACGCCCTCGGAAACCCGCAGGAGGATCCCGCCCCGGCTGATGTCAACCGTCGCTGAGTCCTGCCACTCAAAGAGGGACAGCCCAAGTTCGCCGTCTCTTTCCACTTTGTAGCGCACTGGAACACATACCCTGCGCCTGACGTCACGTCTCCGCTGGTGCTCTGAAAGCCCCTTTACCTGCACGTTGATCGTGGTGGGTGTATCCTTTCGGGAAACCTTTGCCAGCAATAGAAAGAGGCCTGTGTCATCGTGGTAATGAAGGATCAGGGATGTCCCGGTCTTGAGGCCGTCAATGGGTTCGGGGAGCTCCAGCGTGACGCCTTCGTCAGAAGCATCCAGGACCCGAGCATCGCAAAAAGGGCTGGCCGGGGTTTCATTGGCTAACCCTTCACCCAAAAGAAGCTTGATCCTCTCCGTGAGGATTTCAATCTTTATGGTTTCACCCGCTGATGGCAAACGGCTCAAACTCTATCTCCCCTTGCGATACTGGTGATTTATCTCTAATTCCTGATTCGACAACCCTATCCCAATCCCTTCATATCTTATTGCATAAATAAACAATACGTGTTATAAATATACGCATTAGGGGGAAAAGGTAGATGATTAAGGCAGCTGTCATTGGAGCAACGGGGTATGCCGGGGTGGATTTGGTCCGCATTCTCAGCGGGCACCCCAATGCCAGTATTCTAAGTGTTTCCTCCCAGAGCTACAAGGGGCAACTTTTAAGCGATGTCTATCCCCACCTGGGCGTGCATGGGGATATGACCCTCGACGAGGGCACGGTGGAGAGCGTGATCGGGGCGGACGTCATCTTCCTTGCCCTGCCTCACGGTCTCGCCGTTTCTTTGGTCCCAGCCCTGCTTCAAACCGGAGCGGTCGTCATAGACCTCGGGGCCGACTTCCGGATCCGTGACGCTTCCTCTTATTCACAGTGGTACTATGCAGAGCATACAGCGGCGTCTTTGCTGAAAAAGGCCGTCTACGGTCTAACTGAGTTACATAGGGATGCGGTCGAGGGGGCAGACCTGATCGCCAACCCGGGGTGCTATCCGACCGCCTCGACACTGGCGCTTGCCCCTCTGCTTAAAGAGGGTTTGGCGGCCGATGAACCCATAATCATAGACGCTAAATCAGGGGTGTCCGGAGCAGGGCGTTCCCCGAGCCTGAAGGTTCATTTCTGCGAGGTGAATGACAACCTCCGCATTTATTCCCCTGCCGGCACCCACAGGCACACCCCGGAGATTGAACAGGAGCTGTCAGTGTTGGCCGGGCGTGAGGTCACCGTGTCTTTCAACCCCCACCTGGTCCCGATGAACCGCGGCATACTCTGCACCTGTTACGTCAGGCCAAGTGTTCCGGTTACACAGGATGCCCTGGTAAACCTCTACCGTGATTTTTACAGGGGTGAACCGTTTGTCAGGATCCTCGGCGATGGCAGGATGCCGGAAACCAGGTTCGTCACCGGCTCCAACGGGTGTTGTATAGGTGTGGCTGTTGACAACAGGGCCGGGCGGATCGTCGTGGTCTCGGCCATTGATAATCTCATCAAGGGTGCTGCCGGGCAGGCTGTTCAGAACATGAATGTTCGCTTCGGTTTAGACGAGAAGGACGGCTTGAATTCCCCGGGGCTTTACCCATAAGGAGGCGGGCACAGATGTTGAACCCGGTTCAGAACGGCGGAGTCACCTCACCCTCCGGATTTAAGGCTGCGGGGGCGGCCTGTGGTTTGAGACGCCCTGGTGATACCAGGCCGGATCTGGCGTTGATATTTTCCGAAACCCCGGCAGTTGCGGCGGCGATGTTCACCACCAACAGGGTGCAGGCCGCGCCTGTGATTGTGAGCAAGGAAAACCTTGCGAATCAGCGCGCGCAGGCGGTTGTCGCCAATGCCGGTGTGGCTAATGCCTGCACGGGTCAGCAGGGCATTGATGCGGCTAAGGGCATGGCTGAACTGACTGCTGGACTCCTGGGCCTGTCCCCATCCGATGTCGTGGTGGCTTCAACCGGGGTGATCGGCCAGCAGCTGCCCATGGAGAAGATCGAAAGCGGCATCATGGCCGCGGCCACGGCGCTAAGTCGGGAAGGGGGCGCTTCGGCGGCCCTGGCCATTACCACCACGGATACATGTCCCAAGGAGGTGGCTATGCAGATCTCTGCTGGCGGTCACGTGGTCACCATAGGGGGGATGGCCAAGGGGTCGGGCATGATTCGCCCGCAAATGGCCACAATGCTCTGTTTCCTGACGACCGACGCCGCCATAGAAGGCGATGCCCTCGAGGAGGCTCTCCGGCACGCGGTGGAGCAGTCCTTCAACATGATTACAGTCGATAATGACACCAGCACCAATGACTGCGTGGTCGTGCTGGCCAACGGCGCCGCCTGCAACCCCGTTATAAAAAAGGGTACCGGGGAATTCCAACTGTTCCTCAAGGCAATGGTGGAGGTTTGCTCCTCACTCGCCCAGTCCATAGCCAGGGACGGCGAGGGTGCGACCAAACTCCTGGAGATCGCGGTTCAGGGGGCGCCAACGGTCGAGGAAGCCCGCCGGGCAGCGCTCACTGTGGCCGGTTCCAATCTTGTAAAGGCCGCCGTTTTTGGCGCTGATGCCAATTGGGGGCGTATCATGGCGGCGCTCGGGTATTCAGGGGCCAATTTCGACCCGGGCAGTGTTGATATCAGTCTGGGACCCCTGAAGCTGGTCAGCAAAGGACAGGGCGCCGGTTTTGATGAAGGTCTGGCGCGAACCCTGCTGGAGGCAGACACGGTGAAAATAGATATTAATCTTAATTCCGGATGGCACAGAGCAGTAGCGTGGGGTTGCGACCTGAGCTATGATTACGTAAGGATAAACGGCAGTTATCGGTCTTGACAACCCGGAGAGGATTAGGTTGACTGGCAATAGTAAGGCCCTTGAAGCGTTTCTGGCAATCCAGGAATTCGTGCCCCGTTTAAAAAGGTGGTCAGGCAGGCGCGTGCTCGTTAAGTTCGGTGGCGCGGCGATTGCCAAAGGGGCATTGGCGGATCAAAGTGGTGTTATAACCCTGCCGGGGTTGCTTGTTCTGTGGCAAATGGCTGGTGCTGAGCCCGTCCTGGTGCACGGCGGGGGGCCGGAGATTTCGGCCTGTATGAGGCGTTTTGGCAAGGAACCTGTCTTTGTTGATGGGCGGCGGGTAACTGATGAGGAGTCGCTGGCCATCGTGGAGATGGTGCTGGCCGGGCGTCTTAACAAAGCCCTTGTCGGTGCTATTCAGGGCGTCGGCGGCAGGGCCGTCGGCATATGCGGCAAGGACGGCGGGACTCTTTTGGCCCGCCGTTTGAAGCATAAATCGGCGTCCGGCGACTATGTTGATCTTGGGTTTGTGGGTGAGGTTGAAGCCGTTGACCCGCATCTTATAGAAACACTGGTCGGAGAGGGTTTTATTCCGGTAATAGCCAGTCTGGCGACAGAAGAAGACGGTCAAACACTGAACGTCAATGCCGATACTGCTGCGGCTGCTATCGCCGGATCAATGGGAGCGGATTTGTTCGTCCTGTTGACCGATGTTCCCGGGATCATGACAGATCCCTCCAAGCAGTCCAGCCTGGTCCCCCAGCTTTCAGTCGGTGATGTTCACCGAATGATATCTCAAGGTATCATTACAGGGGGCATGATACCAAAGGTTGAGGCTGCTGTTTCCGCTTTGAGTGCGGGAGTAAAGCAGGTTGCGATAATAGATGGAAGGGACCTCGGTTCCCTTCTTAATTATATTCTTGGCGAAGAACGTAATGCAGGTACGGTAATTACTGGTTAACGCCTTCCGGGGGGACTTTGTTTTGCAACCGTCAGGATCCGATCCCAGTATTGTAATGAAGGCTGATAGCGACTATATTATGTCGACATATGCCAGGTCCCCCATAGTTATCGTCAGGGGTAGCGGGGCCAGGGTTTGGGATGCTGAGGGCAGGGAATACCTTGATTTCATCGGCGGCATTTCGGTTAACAACGTGGGTCACTGCCACCCGGCGGTGGTGGAGGCTATAAAGTCCCAGGTCGGTACCCTTCTCCACTGTTCAAACCTTTATTACAGTGAACCACAGGTCGAGCTTGCCCGACTGCTTAGCGAGCTTACACTTGGGGGCAAGGTTTTCTTCTGTCAGAGCGGGGCGGAGGCCAATGAGGCGGCCATAAAGCTTGCCCGCCGTCACTACTGGCAACGCAAGGGCACGGAGCCGGGCAGGGTGGCGGATATGCCCACGGTGATAACCTTTCAAGGGGGATTCCATGGGCGTACCCTTGCTGCCCTGGCTGCAACCGGCCGGTATACGGACGGTTTTGCCCCTTTGCCAGGGGGCTTCCTTCAGGTCCCCTTCAACGACCTGTCTGCGGTGGAGCGGGCAATGGATGATTCCACCTGCGCAGTTCTCGTGGAGCCTGTTCAGGGCGAGGGTGGGGTGCGACCTGCGGATAAGGAATTCCTCTCCGGTTTACGGGATTTGTGTGACAGGTCGGGCTCCCTCTTGATATTTGACGAGGTGCAAACAGGATTCGGCCGTATTGGAACAATGTTCGGGTTTGAACACTACGGTGTGCGACCCGACGTGATTACCCTGGCAAAGGCGCTGGGCG
>DYIG01000101.1 GCA_020723725.1 Thermaerobacter marianensis
CCGAGGAGCGAGGAGTGAGGCGTACTTCCTGGTACGCCGCAGGGACGAGCGACGACGGCAACGCGGCAGATGGACCTTTTTCACCGGGCCTCCAGGTTATTTGGCAAAGGCCGGATAGGCAATGACCATCATCAGCAGACCGAACACAGCGATGATCGCCAGGTCCTGCCCCATGGGGAACACATTTAACCCCAGGGTCACCCCCCTAAGACCATCCACGCTGTATGTCAGCGGGTTAACCACCGTTAAAGACCGTATCCATAATGGCAAGCGGTCTACAGGGTAAATCGCCCCGCTCAGAAAATACATGGGCATGATTACAAAGTTGGAGATAGCGCCAAAACCCTCAAAACTCGTCATCCTGGAGGCCAAGGCCGTACCCAGGGCAGTCAGTGAAAAAGACACCAGGAGCATCAGCGCCAGCAGCTCAATGACCTGTATGGGCGCAAGCCATAACCCCACCAGGGGCGCAAACACCATCGTTGTAAGCCCTTGAAGGAAGGCCTCGACGCTGCCGCTCAGCACCTTCCCCAGCATAACGGCAGATCGTGGAATGGGCGCCACCAATACCTCCTTCATGAACCCGAATTCCCTGTCCCAGATAATCGAAACAGCGGAGTGCATGGCCGTAAAAACGAGGGTCATACCAAGCACCCCCGGGAACAGGGACTTGGCATAGTCCACCCCCAGGTCCGTGACGGCCGGACGCAGGCTCCCGCCCATGATGACCAACCAAAGCACGGGCCGTATAATCCCGGCCACAAAGCGGGTCTTGTCCCTCCAAAGCCTTTTCAGGTCACGCAGGCAGATGGCCCATACGGCTTCAAGGTCAATGGCCACTCAACGCATCCTCCTCCGGCGGACCTTCCCCCGCATCCGCTCAACATCGCTTACAGAGTAATCACGAATACCACGTCCGGTGAGTTCCAGGAAGACGTCCTCAAGCGTAGGGGATCGCAGGGAAACCTTCTTTATATCAACATCCAGAGAGGTGAGAACCCCCGCCAGGGTGTTCTCGGCCTCCGGCATATCGAAAACCACCGAACCGTCCAATTCCCAGGCCTCGATGTTGAACTTTTGCGACAAACCAGCCAGGGCCCTGCGGTTATCCGCCGTAACCAGTGTGACGCGCTCGCTGCCTATCCCCTGCTTTAGCACGCTGGGGGTGTCAAGGGCGATGATCTCCCCGTGGTCGATTATCGCTATGCGATGGCAGTTTTCCGCCTCCTCCATATAGTGGGTGGTCATGAAGATGGTCATCCCGTAACGGTCCCTGAGGAAAAGCAGGTATTTCCATATCGTATTACGCGTCTGTGGGTCCAGGCCCAGTGTCGGCTCATCCAGGATCAAGAGCCGCGGGCGGTGCAGCAGTCCCCTGGCTATTTCCAAACGCCTTTTCATGCCGCCAGAAAAAGTCTTCACAAGCTGGTTCCGGTTATCCCTCAGGCCGACCATCTCGAGTACTGAGTCGATTCTGGCCTGCCTTTCCGACCTCGGCACGTGATACAGCATGGTGTGGAAGACCAGGTTTTCTTCCGCGGTAAGCCGATCATCAAGGCTCGGGTCCTGAAAGATAATGCCTATATTCTGGCGAACCTCGGCCGGTTCAGCGGTCACATCATAACCGACTATCCTTGCCTCGCCCGAAGTGGGACGCAACAAGGTACAGAGGATATTGATGGTGGTCGACTTCCCGGCCCCGTTTGGCCCCAAAAAGCCGAAGATCTCCCCCTCTTCAATCGAAAAGGATATCCCGTTGACGGCCCGGAAAGAGCCGTAGTCATGGACCAGGTTTTTTACTTCTATGACAGGCATAGTATCCAACCATCCTGTTCGCTTGATGTCCCTATAGGGTACCCCCGCCAATCTTAACCTATCGCGGACCTAATGGCGGCGGCGAGGGCTTCCGTCTCCAACTCAACAGGGTTGGAGCGCATGCTGCTTGACCCCCTGGCCTGCTGGACAATTAAGCCAACATCATGCCCTGTAACACCAAACGTTCCAAGTGCGGGGATGCCCATATTCCGGACAAGCCCCTGCAGGAATTCCCCTCCCCTGAGAGCCGTCTCAAGCAACGCTGAGGCGCCCTGGTCCTGGTGTGAAGACACCTCTCCCAGGAGTATTGAAGCCACACAGGCCATACGCTTGAGGCATTCCGCCCGGTCAGCCTGCCGGGAAAGGGCCCTGGCGTTGGCCTCCCAAATGTGCGGCAGGAGCACGGCGCAGGCCACGCCGTGCGGAACCGGGAACATGCCCCCCAGCGGCCCGGCAATCCCGTGCACAGCACCCAGCCCCGCGCTCGAAAGGGCAAGGCCGCTGGCAAGCGCGGCAAGCGACATTTCGTCCCTGGCCTCAGTATCCCCGGGGTCGGCATAAACCCTGGACAGGGCGACCACGGCCCGCTTGATCCCGTCCAGAACGAGGGCATCAGTAAATGGGTTGTGGTTACGAGAAATGTACGCCTCTGCGAGTTGTGTCAAGGCATCGAAACCGGAGGCAGCCGTTACATCCGGCGGCATGGAATCCGTCAGGGATGGATCAACCAGCGCCACCCTCGGCAGGAGGTATGGGCTCCTCATGCTTACCTTGCGCTTTGCCGGATGGTAAGCGATCACCGCGTTTCTGGTGACCTCCGCACCAGTCCCCGAGGTGGTGGGAACCGTAACCACGGTCAATCCAGGTCCCGGCAATGGGAGACCCCGCCCGACGATCTCTAGGTAATCAACCATTGGACCCTCGACCGCACTGAGCGCCCCGATAGCCTTCGCGGCGTCCAGCACCGATCCCCCACCCACCGCGATAACCATATCGCAGCCCGCAGCCCTGGCACAGGCAAGGCCTTGCTCCACGATGGTCGTGTCCGGCTCGCCTTTCACTGAGAAAGGGGTCGAGGAAACCCCTGCGGAATTCAGGATTTGGCGTATTCTATCCGCCATACCGCTCTTTTGTAATGAAAGGCCGCCCGTCACCAACAGGGCATGGCGTCCCATGGCATTGGCAACGTCACCCAACTCACGGAGACGCCCCCGCCCGAAAATAATTCTAGTTGTGGAGTAGAAATCGAAACCGTTCATAAGCACAACACCAATGACCATAATAACTTTAGTGACACTAATTAGTAATAGTAAGTCCGTCTGGATTTTCGCGTGCAAAGGCCATGGCGTGGTGTTATCATTTAATTTGTAGTCTTTTTGTTCACGCTTTAGCGGCGTGATGAATGCATCATAACTCTACCCCGGAAAGGGTGCCTATGCCTTGTTGAGTCAAATTGGCCCCACCGAGCTCTTGGTTATCCTGGCGATAGTTCTCCTGATCATCGGACCCAAGAAGCTGCCCGAACTGGCTCGCTCCATTGGCCTGGGTGTGAAGGAGTTCCGCAGGGGCGTCAAGGATAACGGGCAGGATGATAACGAACCTCCCAAGTCCAGGACTTCAGAGCAGGCCTAGAGCAGGCCTGGCGCACGGTCTCCATTTCGCCTGAGATATTTTTGGCTTTGAGCAATTTTCTGGACCTTGAATTGACATATTGTCATGTGCTACTATCTTTGTCGCCGGTAAAACTGTGACATGAGTATTTTGCCGAAGTGGTGGAAAGGCAGACACGCGGTGTTCAGGGCGCCGTGGGCTCACGCCCGTGTGGGTTCAAATCCCACCTTCGGCACCAAATAATCCTTCCTCTAAGGCTTCTACACAACAGTGCGAGAGTGCTGGAATTGGCAGACAGGCACGTTTGAGGGGCGTGTGGCGTATGCCGTGCGGGTTCAAGTCCCGCCTCTCGCACCAATTTCATGTTTATTTAAAATCCAGGTGCGATTGCGTGCATTTTTTGTTTTGCTTAAATGGGTATCCAAACCTTTGGTTATTGATGCAGCGAACTCCGAATGACGATGAAAAAGTACTAGATGGACAAATACTGGTCCACGCCTATATGCACAGGGGATCTGGCTGTAAGTAAGGTCTTTATGGCTTCTTTTACATTATTCTCTTTCAAGTGAAAGCTTATTGTAATAACCCCTAACCCTGTGGTAAAAGGCAATACACACCGCACAAAGGGGTTGAGGGAAATTATCGTCCGATTCCCGTAGACGATAGACGGGGGTGTAAGATTACAGGTGTACCCGTTTTCTTCCAGGTAGGCGGTTGCGCGGCCGCTAATCATATTGCCCAACTCCCCAATAGCACTTTCAGCAAATTGGTTAAAAATAGGGATCGTCTCACCGCACATGTGCTTAGCCATACTAAGGGCAGTCCGATTACACATGCCGTATAAAACTACTCCACTAACCTGACCGCTGATCCCCACTATTATGGTGACATCATCAGTGGTATAGTGCGTATTCTCAAGTCTCATTGTTCCCTTATGTGGTTTCTCTCCCATCTCCGCCGTCAGAACATCATAGGCTGCAGCGACAAACGGATTAACAAACTCTGCTCTTACTTTCACTTGGACACCACCCAAGCCTCTAGTACCGTCAGCCTGACTTTTTCATCTCGTGAGAGATGTACCGGTCGATCCGGGACCTGTCGGCTTCAGTAATGCTTATGAAATCAACACCGGCAAGGCTCTGCCTCGAACCCCGCCCTATAAATTCCTTACGTCTGACAGAACAGGTAAGGTCGATGGGACCATCCGGGAGATTGAAGTTAAGGGTAACCTGGTCCCCCACCTTCAACTGGGCCGTCATATCCATAAAAACCAAACATGCTCCGCCGACGCTTAAATCTTTCATATTCCCTTGACACGATTCCTCCGGTCCCAGCCCGATTTGAACAGGCAGGTCCACCGGGTGGCGGTAGTGCGCCCTCCTGTCGATAGCGCGCGACTCTTTAACCTGAATGTTGACCAAAGGTACCTCCGGATCATGCTCAAACACTGTTCCGAAAACCTCAAAGTACCGTCTCTCTGAAATAAGACCCAGGCGAACGTTTTGCCCTTCAGAAAGTCCACCACGAGGCATCTTGCTCAACTCAACAACCACATGAGTTTCCGATGAACTCCGGACCATTCCGTGAACCGGCACTGCCCCCTCCACATAAAGGGTAACGGTGTGATTCTGCGGAATAGACGTGGTTATAGGGACTTGCACACGCGCCATAGTAGTGTATCCCCTTTGTTTTATCCTCCTTTTTTTGTGTCGGAGTTTCTGGCAAGAGATTTCACGGAAGGGTTTAAATCCCTCCCAGAGCATTACAGAAACCGGGGATAACAAAGAGAAGGCCCCCGGTACATCGGAGGCCTTCTCGTTTTGCATTTGATCGGTTGTATTTAATACCGATTCTCCAGCTACTTCTTCCAATATCGGGCTATCATCACCGTCGCTTCGGCACGTGTTGCACCTTTCGCGGGAGCAATCTCGCCCGACGTTACGCCTCTCACTATGCCCTCAGCCACAGCCAGAGCCATATCCGCCTTGGCCCATTCAGAAACACTTCCCGCATCCCTGTAAGCGGAGAGCCACTGCGCCTTATCAATCACTCCTGACGCCGCCTTGCCGGAAGCCTTGAGGGCCCTGGACACCATTACGGCCACCTGTTCCCTTGTTACAGGGTCATTCGGTCGGAAGGTTCCATCCTCAAAACCCTTGATTATTCCGGTACCAAAAGCGGTCATCAGTTCGCTGAAGTACCAGTCAGTACCCTTAACATCCACAAACGTCATTGGTGCACGGGTGGCAGGGAGGCCCATGGCCCTTACAAGTAATGCGGCAAATTGCGCCCTTGTAACCTGACCATCAGGTTGGAAGTCTCCGCCCGGCAGGCCGCGAGCCACATATTTGGCCGCCATTAACTCCACATCCTGCCTGGCCCAATGGCCATAAAGGTCACCAAAGGTAAGGTTGCCTTCCGCTAAGACATATCTGCTGAACCCATATAGTTGGACAACGAGTTTATTGCCAACCAGCTTACCACCAACAAAAGTCAACGTGCCACCCTCGTTGAGCCTGAAGAGGCCAATTTTCTCCGGGTCGTTGGCACCCTTAAGATCGTCCTCACCAAGAGTGAGAGTAAAGGTTACCGGCTTGCTGAACCCGGTAATCCCCTTCTTCTCTCCATCAATGGTTGCCTCTGCCGCGAACTCGAACACCCTGTTCAGAGCCTTAACCCCATCAGGTATAGTGGCATTTTTGATTAGTTTCTGGGCATCGTCTTTTTTGAACTCCCCAATTTTGAATTCAACCGGTATGCCACCAGCCAACTCAATTGCACCCGTTGGAATTTTAAACTCTATCGAACC
>DYIG01000102.1:0-4577 GCA_020723725.1 Thermaerobacter marianensis
AAGCGGGGCTCGTCTTGTGTTGCAGTGGGTCAATAAGCTCGCCTGGAGAATGGGTATCGCCCTGCTGATAATCGCGGTTGCCGATCACTTTTATCAGAAGTGGGAGTATGAACGTAACCTGAGGATGTCCCATCAGGAGCTAAAGGAAGAGGCCAAGGAGATAGAGGGCGATCCACAGGTAAGGTCCTGGCGGCGCAGGCGCCAGAGGGAAATTGCCCGTATGAGCATGTTGCGGGATGTTCCTAAGGCCCAGGTAGTTATCGCCAACCCAGAACACTTTGCGGTGGCGCTGCGGTATGTTCCTGAGGAGATGGAGGTTCCTGTGGTGGTTGCCAAGGGCAAGGGGCATCTGGCCCAACGGATAAAGGCCATTGCTCGAGAGAACGGTGTCGTCGTGGTCGAAGAGCCGCCCCTTGCCAGGTCGCTATACAAGTTGGTTGATGTGGGTAAGGCCATTCCTGAGGAGCTGTACCAGGCCGTGGCGGAAGTCCTCGCCTTCGTCTGGAAGCTTAAGGGCAGGTTTTAGGGGGGCATCATGGTGAACAGCAGCATTATTGAAAGGGCGATGAAGAACAGCGATCTGATGATGGCGATCTCCGTCATCTCTCTTGTGGTGATGATGGTTATACCCCTGCCGTCGTTTCTCCTCAGCCTGCTCTTATCGCTGAATCTGGGGCTTGCCTTGGTGGTCCTGCTGGTATCTATAAATACCCGTGAACCGCTTCATTTCTCGGTGTTTCCGTCGCTTATCCTCCTGGCCACCCTATTCAGGCTGGGGCTCAACGTCTCCTCGACCCGCCTGATTCTGCTTGACGGTTATGCCGGCGAGGTTATCGAAAAATTCGGGGCGTTCGTCGTGGGTGGCAACCCGGTGGTTGGTTTCATAGTGTTCCTCATCCTGGTGGTCATTCAGTTTACGGTAATCACCAAGGGTGCGGAGAGGGTGGCCGAGGTGGCCGCCCGGTTCACCCTGGATGCCATGCCCGGCAAACAGATGAGTATTGACGCCGATCTCAACGCTGGCCTCATCGACGAAAAGGAGGCCCGGAAGCGCAGGCGTGATATAGAACGCGAGGCTGACTTTTACGGGGCCATGGATGGTTCGAGCAAGTTTGTTAAAGGCGATGCCATTGCTTCGGTCATTATAACGGTTATCAACGTGGTCGGTGGCTTCATAATTGGCATAATGCAGCAGGGAATGGGTTGGTCGGAGGCGTTGGAAAGGTATACGCTGCTGACTGTAGGCGACGGCCTGGTTACCCAGATCCCCGCGCTCTTGTTGTCAACGGCCACGGGCATCATCGTAACCAGGGCTGCTTCCGAAGATGATCTTTCACGCGACATGACCCACCAGATAGTCAGCCACCCTCGCGGCCTCTGGATTGCGGCCGGAGCCCTTGCCCTGATGGGTATCCTCCCCGGACTGCCCAAGATCCCATTCTTGATGCTCGCGCTGATGCTTGCCGGTTTAGGCTATGTCTTCCGGAACAGTGCCTGGAACAGTGCTGCCGGTGAGCAATTGGCCCTGGACGAGCAGGGTGAGTCCGAGGTTGAAAAGCGGGACGATAACTCACCTGAAGCAATAGCCAGACTGCTGGCCGTAGACCCCCTGGAGATCGAACTCGGGTATGGGCTGCTTTCCCTGGCTGACAGCACAAAAGGTGGGGACTTGATGGACCGCATAGGCCTCGCACGGCGTCAGGTGGCCACTGAATTAGGGCTTATCGTACCCCTTGTAAGGGTGCGCGACAACATGGACCTGCAGGCTAACACTTACGTGATTAAACTCAGGGGGGCAGAACTGGCGCGGGGTGAGATCTGGGCCGAACGCTTCCTGGCCCTTGACCCGGGTGGTGTTTCCAGGCCCGTGCCAGGACTGGAAACAAAAGACCCTGCCTTCGGCCTCCCGGCTAGGTGGATTGCGCCCGAGATGCAGAGCCAGGCCGAGATAAACGGCTACACGGTGATCGAGCCTGTGGCTGTGCTGGTAACTCATCTGACACAGCTGATCAGGGGCAACGCCCATCGGCTCCTAGGCCGACAAGAAGTCAGGAGTTTATTGGATGCAGTGCGGCAGACGAATTCGGTTGTCGTGGATGAGCTGGTCCCGAGCGTTCTGTCAACGGGAGAGGTTCAAAAGGTATTGCAGAATCTTCTAAGGGAAGGGGTGCCTATTCGTGACATGGTCACGATACTGGAAACACTGGCGGATTGGGGTCC
This sequence comes from Thermaerobacter marianensis, assembly GCA_020723725.1. GTDB lineage: Bacteria > Bacillota > Sulfobacillia > DYIH01 > DYIG01 > DYIG01. Next base: position 2,221 of record DYIG01000102.1, read on the forward strand.
TGTTACCCGCGATACGGACAGGCTTACCGAACAGGCCAGGCAGGCATTGGCTGTTCATATTACACGGGACTTGCCTGTATCGGACAACCGCCTGGTGGCGTTGGGGGTCGATCCGGCGCTTGAAGAGAGGATTGGCCGTATTCAGCACGGAGACCACGAAGCCGCTCTTGATCCTGAGACTGCCCGAAGGATCCTCTCTTCCCTTGAGTCGGAAGCCCGTAAGGTTCTGGCCAAAGGGGTTGAGCCGGTAGTTGTTAGCAGCCCCGGGGTGCGGTTCTACCTGAAAAGGCTCATCGAAAGGTCGTTGCCCAACTTGAAGGTCGTGTCTTACGCCGAGATTTCAGGGGACGTTCAGATAGATGTTGTAGGGGTGGTGAAGGGTTAATGAGGGTTAAGAAATTTAGGAATACAAACCTGCCAGCCGTTTTGGAATCTGTCAAACGAGAGATGGGCCCCGGCGCCATTATTCTTCAGACGAAGAAGGTGCGAGGGTCGGGGCTGACCGGACTTATAGGCCGCAAATGGCTGGTGGAGGTAACAGCGGCTATAGACGAGCAGGCCTCAGAGGCCAGACTCATCCCTTCCATAGCCGTCAAGTCAAGTACGACAGGCGGACGCGTGCCGGTGTTGGACTTGCAGCCTGCTCTTGCGGAACGGCGCGCCCCTGCTTTCACCGATGCCCCAATATCTGGTGGACAGACCTCCGCAATGGAAACGGAACGCGTGGTCGGGGAGCTGCAAGGGCTTCGCGATGTTTTGGGGTGCCTCTGGCGTGAGATGCGTGAGCGAGCTAAGACGGCTCAAACCGAGGTGGCTTTGTACCCGGAGCCGATAGAAAGTTTGTTCCGGCACCTGTTGATGCAAGAGATTGAACCGGCTCTCGCCAGGCACGTTGCCGACGCTATTCTCGATGAAGGGGTAGTCGAACCGAACATGACAGAAGCAAGGGCAATTTCGATTCTGGCCCGTTTGACTGGATCTGGCAAGGCGGTTACCCTGGGAAGGGGGCGGAGGGTCGTAGCCCTTGTAGGGCCGACCGGTGTGGGGAAGACAACAACCATAGCTAAACTTGCGGCCCGATTCGCCCTTGTCGAAAAGCGTAGGGTTGCGCTGATAACTGTTGATACCTATAGGGTGGGGGCTGTTGGCCAGCTGCAGTCTTATGCAGATACCGCAGGCATCCCCCTGGCAGTTGCCGCCAATCCGGTTGAACTCAGGCAGGCGCTGGAGGGTTTTATCGACAGGGATCTCGTCCTCATTGATACCGCCGGGCGGAGCCACCGGGATGAACTAAGGATGTCGGAACTCAAGGAGATTATCGAGGCGGCGGCCCCGAACGAGGTCCACCTGACACTAAGCGCAGGGAGTCGGTATGCTGATGCCATGGAAATCATGGATCGCTATGCACCCTTGGGCTTCCAAAGGGTGATCTTCACGAAGCTGGACGAAACGCCCCGCCACGGCGTTATCATTAACCTAGCGGTTGCCGCCCAAAGGCCGCTGTCTTATATAACTACTGGTCAGCGAGTGCCGGAGGATATCTCCATAGCCAGTGGGGACGAAATCGCTACGTCTGTAATGCGGCCGGGCGTTGCGTTACCGGGGGGTAGGGCAGGGGCATGACAGTGGACCAGGCGGCGGGTTTGAGGGAAATGGCAAGGGAAGTGCGGGGCAATATCATCGGCGCCCTCCGTGCGGGTGGTTTGGCCGCTGGCGCCAGGGTAATAGCTGTTACGAGTGGCAAGGGCGGGGTTGGTAAAACGAATTTTACCGTAAATACTGCCCTTGCGGTCCAGGAGATGGGCTGCAACACCTTGATCTTTGATGCCGATTTGGGACTCGCTAATGCCGAAATCATACTCGACATGCAGCCGCGCTTCCGGCTGCCCGAGGTGTTGGAAGGTTCCTGTCGGCTGTCTGACGCGGTCTGCACCGGACCAAAGGGGTTGAAGCTGATTTCCGGGGGTGTGGCTTTGGAAGAAATGGCCCTCATGTCAGCGGAGCGGGTCAGTGCTTTTCTGTCGCAGGTTCCTCTGCTGGCGGCAAATGGGGAGTTTATTTTCCTTGATACCGGCGCCGGTCTCTCACCGCAAGTGAGGGCCTTTCTCATAGCGGCACCTGAAATTGTCGTCCTTACCACGCCCGAGCCCACCGCAATCGCCGACGCTTACGCCACGATCAAGGTGGTGTCGCGTTGTAATGGCGGGGCCAGGGTTCACCTTGTCGTCAATCAGGCGCAAAATGAAAAAGAGGCTTTGGACACGGCTGACGTGATGCGCTCCCTGGTTCGGCGCTACCTCTCGAGGGAAATCAGCGACCTTGGTTGGATCCCGGCTAACCCAAGCGTGGCCCGCTGC
>DYIG01000102.1:4587-6158 GCA_020723725.1 Thermaerobacter marianensis
GCGTGCGCGAGCGAGAGCCCTTCGTTCTGGCTGCCCCGCAGTCAAGGGCTGCCTTTGCCATCAGGGAGTTGGCCCGCAGATTAATGGGCTCCCCTGCGACACCTCGGGGATGGACCAGTTTTATCAGCAGCTATCTGGGGGGTGTTTGGCGTGCTAAATCCCAAGTACTTTCCCAGGGTTGATGACATTGTTCAGGTAGATTTCCCAGGGGATGCCGCTATGGGTGGGAAAATATACGGGGCCTGGGTTAACACGGTTGATATTCCTGATGTTACACTTGTCCTGGGCGAAAATCAGGGGCTGGCTGGATTGCCTACTGTCGGCAGCCTGGCCAGAATCCGGTTTTACGACAAAGATGGGTTGTACGCGCTGAACGGAGAAGTTGCCGGAACGGGCGAGGAACCCCTGGCTTTTTCCGTAAGGGTGGTGGATGCAAGAAGGGTTCAGCGCCGGGAAAGCTTTCGCTGGCCGGTGGAAGTGCCGGTACTATACACGCTGAGGCGCGAAAACGATGCCCGGGATTGGGACGAGTTCCAGCCAGGGGAATGGCGGCGTGTATATAGCATGGACATAAGCGCAGGGGGCATTCGCCTTAAATTGCCTGAGTGTGTCCCAAAAGAGACCGCTATTTTATTGGAGATCGAACTCCCCTCTGGCACGGTGAGGGCCGAGGGGTCGGTGGTGAGGGTAAGGCCTTTAAGTAACGCCACCACAGTTTACGGAGAGGGTTGCGTTGCCGGAATCGCTTTTAAGGATATCTCCAAAACTGCACAGGATACGATAGTGCGGTACCTGTTCAAGGAGCAGATCAAAAGCAGGAGCGGGGTCTAATCTTCTAAATAGAAGGGGGGCACCCGGGTTCCATCCGGGGAACGGGATGATGACACAGGCAAAACCGAAGGTTGATACGGCGAGTTTATGGGTGGCTTACAAGGAACGCGGGGATATGCAGGCCCGTGAACAGTTGATAGTGCAGTATGTCCACCTTGTTAAATACGTTTCCGGCAGGCTGGCAATGGGGCTTCCTCCGTACGTTGATGCCGATGATTTGTATAGCTACGGCATCTTCGGGCTTATCAACGCCGTCGAGAGGTTTGATCACATGCGCGGGATAAAGTTCGAAACATACGCCATTACCCGCATTAAGGGTTCGATCCTGGACGGACTCCGTGCCATGGATTGGGTGCCGTCTTCTCTCAGGCAGCGCGCTAAGGAGGTCGAGGAAGCCTTCTCCAGGGTGGAAAACCGGTTGGGTCGCTCTGCCAATGATGATGAGGTGGCGGCGGAACTCGGCATGGACCTCTCCAGTTTCCACAAGATCATCAAGGACATGAGCAGGACGCGGCTCCTTTCCCTTGACGAGCTCTGGCAGACTGGTGACGGTGATGAGGGGGAGTTTGCCCTTAAAGACCTCCTTGGTGATAATAATGCGGAGGACCCCTTTCAATCGGTTATCGTTGCAGAGATTAAGGACTCTCTCGCCAATGCCATTCATAACCTGCCGGAGAAAGAAAAACTGGTGATATCGCTGTATTACTATGATGGGCTTACGGCCAAGGAAATCAGTCAGA
>DYIG01000103.1 GCA_020723725.1 Thermaerobacter marianensis
AAGCAGCCGCAGGGGGAGCCTCACCCTGCGTGCACTTGTGACGGCCACCATCAGGGAGGATACCGTCTTTATCCCCTACCACTGGGGGAACGATGTGGCGGCCAACCTGCTGACGATCCCCTCGTTGGACCCCTTTTCCCGGATGCCGGAGCTCAAGGCCGCCGCGGTGGCCATTGAGAAGGTGGACACGCCTGCGGAGAGCGACTTGAGAGCGATGGAGGTGGCGGACTTTGTCCCGGGCGATGTGCATTGACTACGCCCGCTGCATCGGGTGCCACGCCTGTGAGGCGGCCTGCCGGGAGTGCGGTGACCATGGCTTCATCGGGCGCTCCTTTGTGGACCTGATCCAACCCGAAACAACGCTGCAGGCCGCCCCGATCATCTGCATGCACTGCAAGGACCCGGCCTGCGCCCGGTCCTGCCCGACGCAGGCGATCACCATCGCCCCCAACGGCGTTGTCATGTCCGCCCAGAAGGAGCGTTGTATCGCCTGCGCCAACTGCGTCTACGCCTGTCCGTTCGGGATACCGCTGATCGACATGGACACCCGGCTTATGGTCAAGTGCGACCTGTGCTATGAGAGGACCATCCGGGACCTGCCGCCGATGTGCGCCTCGGTGTGCCCCAGCGAGGCCCTGCGATTCGTGGACCTTGAGCACGATACGCCCTACCTGCACGGCCGGAACCTGGAGAACCGCTGGCAATTCGGGAAGACGGTCATAGAGACCCACACCTACGTGGCCCTGGGGGCGGATCCAGGTTACTTTGCCGGGTCACACGCCCCGGCCTATCAAAGGGAAGAGGACGCGGTTATCCACTGAAAATTCGGTTATCCACTAATGTTGGGGGGTTCTACACTTGCGACAGATTTACCGGCGAATGATAACGTCGATTCACAGGGATGAGGAGCACCGCCTGAATCGGCGAGCCTTTCTGCACACGCTCTTCGTTTTCTCCGTAACAGCGGGGCTTGCCGGTCTCCCGTTAGGCGCCCTGGCGCGGTGGGCGGAACGTTCCGGCCCCAAGCGTTCTCCCCGTTCACCGGGTACCCCCATCGCCCGCGTGGCGGATGTGCCTGAAGGCCAGGCCTTCAACTTTGAGTTCCCCGGCCTCGGGCACCCGGCGGTCCTGCTCCACCTGAAGGGCGGCCGGTTTGTGGCCTACGACCGCCGCTGCACGCACCTCCTGTGCCCCGTGCTCTGGGACGCCGATTCGGGCAAGCTGAAATGCCCCTGTCACCACGGGTTCTTCGATGCCGCAACGGGTAATGTCCTCGCCGGACCGTCGCGGCGGCCGTTGCCGGAAGTCCCGGTTGTGGTTAGCAACGGTGTTGTCTACGCGGTGGGCGGGGAGAAGAGGGGGGTTCGCTCCGATGCCAGGTAACAGAGGGTCGCGCCACCCCTACGCCGATCCGGGCTTGTGGTCGCTGCTCAGTATAGCGCTTATTGTTTTGTTGCAGGTCGTATTGCTGCAGGTGGCGCTGAACCGCCTGGTCTGGGGGTTCTATGGCGAGGTCATCCCGCCGGTGATCGGCTCGCTGCTGCTGGTGATCCTGAGTTGGTTTTTGTACCGGAGGGTGCCGCCAGCCTGAAGATGGGTGGATAGATAGTCGTGGGGCCCGATTATGGGGATCGGTTTGTAGATACTCGGAACCGCCATTTACTGAGATCAATCCGTGGCACGGAGCCGTAGTGCAAGTTCATTGGCGCCGCCTCCGTAAAAACGTTCTTCATAGTATGTCCTCGGTATGTCCTCGCAAGATGAGAAGGCGTTTGGCAAAACCCGTCGAACTTTATCAAGGTGGATCGCGCGTCCGGTTACACGACCAGCTTTACGTTGGAGGTGCCCTTTTGATTCAGGCAAGCGCACTTTTGGAGAAACTGAATGCTAGTCAGCGTGAGGCTGTCTCCCACCCGGGTGGACCGCTGCTCGTTCTGGCCGGGGCGGGCAGCGGCAAGACCCGCGTGCTTACGCACCGGGCCGCTTATCTGTTAAGCCAGGGGGCAAGCCCTTTCTCGATACTCTGCATCACCTTTACCAACAAGGCTGCGAAGGAGATGGTCGACCGCCTTCAGGGTCTGGTCGGTCCAGCGAGCCATGACATGTGGATCATGACCTTCCACGCTGCCTGCGCGCGCATGCTTAGAAGGGATGCCGAACGCATAGGATACGGGCGGAACTTCGTCATCCTGGACAGCGAGGATCAGCGTGCCGTGGTCAAGGAGTGTCTTAAGGAGCTCAATTGCAATGAGAAGCGTTGGCCCCCGGGCGCCGTTGTGGCGGCCATAAGCCGGGCCAAAGATTCCCTCATCGGTCCCGAGGATTACCAGCGGCGCGCCCGGGATCCGGGGTCGATTCAGATCGCGGAGATATACAAGCTGTACCAAAAGAAGCTCCACATGAACAATGCCCTGGACTTTGGCGACCTCATCTCCTTCACCGTGGAGCTCCTGGAGGGTGTGCCGGAGGTGCTCTCCTATTACCAGGACCGGTTTGAGCACATCATGGTCGACGAGTATCAGGACACCAATCACGGCCAGTACAGGCTGGTGAAGCTGTTGGCGGCCAAGCACCGGAACATTACGGTTGTAGGCGATGCCGACCAGGGGATCTACGGCTGGCGCGGGGCGGATATATCCAACATCCTCAACTTTGAGACCGACTTCCCTGAGGCCAGGGTAATCAAGCTCGAGGAGAATTACCGTTCCACCCAGGCGATCCTCGATGCGGCCTCGCAGGTGATATCCCGGAACCGCATGAGGCGTGAAAAAGGGTTGAGGGCGGCCCGCGGCCGCGGTGAAAAACTCAAGGTTTATATCGGGCTGGATGAGCGTGAAGAAGCCGGGTTTGTGGCGGACCAGATAAATTCCCTGCGTCTTGCCGGTGGTCGGCGGTGGAGCGACTTCGCTGTTCTCTACAGGACCCATGCGCAGTCCCGCGTGTTTGAAGACGCTTTTATGAAGGCCAACATTACTTATACGGTAGTGGGGGGGCTGAAGTTTTACGAGCGCAAGGAGATCAAGGACATGCTGGCCTACCTGCGACTGGTTAACAACCCTCGCGACCGTTTGGCGTTCCAGAGGGTGGTCAATGTCCCAAAACGGGGCATCGGGCCGGCGACCCTGGCTGTTTTCTTCGAATACATGGACCGGAGCGGGATGGACCTGGACGCCGCTCTGTCACGGGTTGAGGAGATACCCCTTTTGAGTCCTGCGCAGACACGCCCCCTGGTGCGGTTCCGTGAATTGCTCGCCTCTTTTCGGGAGCAGGTGGGGTTTCTTTCCCTGTATGAATTGTTGCAGGAGATTATGGATAAGACGGGCTACCGGGCGGAGTTGGTGGAGGAGAACAGCATTGAGTCCCTGGCGCGGGTGGAGAACATGGAGGAGCTGCTTTCCGTGGCGCGTGAGTTCGACCGCAACCACGAGGACCAGGCCCTAGAGGCCTTCCTGGAATCGACGGCCCTGGTTGCGGAGGTGGATTCCTTCGATGACCGCAAGGACGCCGTCACCCTCATGACGCTGCATAGCGCCAAGGGATTGGAGTTCCCGGTGGTCTTCTTGGTGGGAATGGAGGAGGGGATTTTCCCGCATATACGCGCCCTGGAGGATGAGCCGGGGATAGAGGAGGAGCGCCGCCTCTGCTACGTTGGAATGACCCGTGCCATGGATCGGCTTTTTTTGAGCAGGACCGTTCAACGGACAATCTACGGGCAGATGCGGGAGCACCCGCCGTCCCGTTTTCTGGATGAGTTCGACCCGAACCTGGTGGAACATGCTGGTTGGCAGGGTGGCAGTCTCAAGGCGTTCATGGCGGCGCGGCGCCAGGAGGCTGAATGCGCACCTCGAAAAGCTGTCACGGGGTCCTTCCGTGCCGGTGAAAAGGTGCGGCATCAGATGTGGGGCGAGGGGACTGTTGTCTCCGTTCACGGTGAGGGGGAGGATGCTGAGATCCAGGTTGCCTTCCCCGCGAGGGGAGTCCGCAACCTCTTGATCAGGTATGCCCCCATAGAGAAGGTTGGCACATGAGTCTAAACCCCGTCGGTTCCATCCTGCAGGGCGTTATTTTAGGTGTGGCTGTGGTGCTGCCCGGTCTCAGTGCCGGAACGGCCGCCCTGATCATGGGCATTTACGACCAGCTGGTGGAGGACGTCAGCCGCCTGAACTTGAAGCCGCATATTTTCAAGGGAATTGGTGTGGTGACGGGGATTCTGGTCGGCGCCAGGGTCACCGGCTACATGATGGAGAACTATCTTTCGATCCTGTCTGCCTACCTCTTCGGGGTTATCATGGCCAGCGCCTGGTTTATCTTCAGGCAGAATCTGCCTATGCGCGCGGGTGGGGTGCTGGCATGGATGGCGGGAGTGCTGGCAGCCATAGCACTGTCATCAGAGCCACTGGGTCAGGTCGGCAGTCAAACCGGCCTGGATCTGGGCAGGGTCTTCGTGGGCGGGTCTGTGGCCAGCTCCGCCATGATGCTCCCCGGGATGAGCGGGGGGTCCCTGCTTATAATGATGGGGATGTACGATGACCTGTTACTCGCCGTCAATAACTTCGATTTCCCAGTTTTGCTGGTATTCCTGTTGGGGGCAATAGTGGGTGTCTTTTTGGTTACCAAACTCCTGGCCAGGGTGATCAGTTTGTTCCCCGTAACCATGTACCTTTTCTTGGGAGGCATGGTGTTGGGGTCGGCCCGGGCGGTCTGGGTGGGCCTGGCTGGGATCCCCGAGATGGTGGCATTTTTCACGGGAGTTTTTACCGTAATGGTCTCGGTCAGGAGGTAAAAGTCGCGTGCTTTTTGGGGCTCTAAGGGCTTTGTCCAGTATCTTATGGATCGTCCTGTTGGCCCTTTTGGCGGGGTGTGGCAGGTTGCCGTCCGGCGACGGTGGGGCTCAAACCGGGACGGGCCCTGTTGAATCGGCTGGCGAGGAGGCGTCAACTCCGGTTGCCATACCACCACCCGATCAGGTCCTCAGGGTAGCCTTCGTCGGTGAGCCCATTACCTTGGACCCGGCCCGTGCAGGGGACGAGGTTTCCGCGTTGGTGATCAACCAGCTCTTTGAGGGGCTCTTGCGCAAGGGTGTGAAGGGGCTGGAGCCCGGTGTGGCCAAGTCCTGGGATGTATCCGAAGACAAGCGTATTTATACCTTCCACCTTCGTGACAGCAGGTGGTCCAACGGGGAGCCGGTGACAGCCGCGGATTTTGAGTTGGCCTGGAAGAGGGCGCTCGATTCGGCCGTGGGTTCCCCCTATGCCTATCAATTCTATGTTATCAAGGGGGCCAGGGAATACCATGCTGCGGCTACGACGAATCCCGCCCGGCGACTGGCCCTGCGGGACGCAATCGGGGTAACAGCGGTTGACGAGAAGACACTGCGGGTGGAACTGGAAAAACCGGTCCCCTATTTCCTTGATCTCACAACCTTCTTCCCCTTCTATCCCGTCAACACCGCCATAGTTAAGAGTTCCCCGATTTATTGGGCCGATGACGTCCTGGCGGTGGTCTCCAACGGGCCGTTCCGTTTGATGGACTGGAAAAAACAGCACGAGATCCGGATGCTGAAGAACATCCATTACTGGGACGCCGGTGGGGTAACCCTCAAGGAGGTCCGTTTGACCCTTGTTCCGGACCGCCAGAGCTCCATAAGGCTTTACGAGGACAGGGATGCCGATCTGGCCAGAACTGGTCTGGCCGGAATCAAGGGGGATGGAGGGAAGCCCCTTCCCGGTAAGACTATGGTGCAGGGGCTTATGGGGACCGAATACCTGGTGTTTAACACAGCCCATGGACCACTTGGCGACCGGCGTGTGCGAAGGGCGCTCGCTTTGGCCATCGACAGGAAAGCCCTGGCCAATACGCTAAAGGGCGGGGAGAAACCGGCCGGAGGGGTGGTTCCTTTCGGTATGGTCAACCCCTCGTCAGGCAAGGATTTCCGTGAGGAGAGCGGGGAACTATTCCCATATGACGTTGATGCAGCCCGTGCCCTCCTTGCAGAGGCAGGGTTCCCCGGGGGAGCGCGCTTCCCGCGGCTCACCCTCTTATCAAATATTGAAGGGAACCACGCGCCTGTGATGCAGCTGATTAGCGAGATGTGGAAGAATAACCTGGGGATCGAGGT
>DYIG01000104.1:0-2366 GCA_020723725.1 Thermaerobacter marianensis
GCGGGTTCACGGACTGCCTCCTGCAGCGCGGCGCCCGGCGGGTTTACGCTGTTGGTGTCGGCTACGGGCAATTCGCTTGGTCCCTCAGGACCGACCCACGGGTTATTCTCATGGAACGGTTGAACGCGAGGAACCTCACCCGTGAACACGTTGCCGAGGATGTGGATTTGGCCGTCATCGATGTGTCGTTCATTTCCGTGACTTTAATCCTTCCCGCCATCAGCCCGCTCCTTGGTAGCGACGCGCGGGTTATAGTCCTGGTCAAGCCTCAGTTTGAAGCCGGCCGCGAACAGGTGGGGAAAAGGGGGCTGGTCCGTGACCCGGCCATCCATGAGGCGGTGCTGGAGCGGGTTATCTCTTGCTCCCGGTCCCTGGGATTTGTTCCCCTTGGCCTGACGCATTCCCCTATTAAGGGTGACACGGGGAACATCGAATTCCTGCTCATCCTGGGGTGGCAGGTGCCGGACTCCGAACAGGTGCCGCCCGTCTCCATGGAGGATATCGCGGAGAAGGTCAGGCTGGCCCATGCAGACCTATAGATTTAACTCAGTTACTCAGAGGTTTTCTTGATGTAGAAGAAGAAGGCCTCGTTCTTGTCGGCCATGCTGAGTAGTTCGTTCCCCGTTTGTCTGGCCCAAGCGGGAATGTCGTTCTTTGACCCGGGGTCGGTTGTAATGATTTCCAGAATCTCTCCCGGGGCCATTGTTTCTATGACCTTCTTGGTGCGGATCACCGGAAGGGGACAACACAGCCCACGGGCATCCAATGTCTGATCGGGTTTGTATTGGGACACCTGGTACCACTCCTTTGGCGACGAAAGGCGACGGCTCAATTCTCGATCGGTATGTTCAACGTTTTTAACTTACTTCCTCCGAAATGTCTAGTCAAGACGCGGCGGGGCCGGGCGTCGTGCCAGGCCCCCGGCCGGAGTCACACCAGGGTTTTAAGCACCGCGTGGGAAGAGGTGCACGGAAGGGGCCTTTATGGCAGCAACCACCTGGCTTCCTACTGCAAGCCCCATGGTTTGCACCGTGTGCCGTGTAACCAGAGCGGAGAGGTTACAACCACAATCAATTGATATACGGTATACCGGGCCTTCGGGGTCAACGGTGGCGACCCTCCCCGGGAGGCGGTTGAGGGCGCTGAGGTCACCCGATGGGTCCTTTAAGAGGACGATATCTTCCGCCCGGATGGAAATGAAAACTTCCTCTTCGGGAATGCCGTGGTCCAGGGCCCAGAAGCGGCATGGGCCGGCCTTCACCTCGGCCAACCCTTCACTTCGGCGGAGAATGCGCCCGGGGATAAGGGTGTCTACCCCAACCACCCGAGCCACCTCAAGATCCACCGGCTTGGCGAAAACCTCTTCGACCGCACCAGTTTGACGAATTTGGCCTTTGACAACAATCGCCATCCGATTGCCCATGGCCAAGGCTTCTGCCCGGTCGTGTGTGACCAGTACCGCCGGAATGCCACGTTCAAGCACTAGACGACGCAATTCCCTTTGGATTTCAATCCGGGCGGGCGCGTCCAGGGCGGACAACGGTTCATCCAGCAGCAGGAGGCGCGGTTTGGGTGCAAGGGCACGGGCAATGGCAACCCGGCGGCGTTGACCGCCTGAAAGCGTCCGGGGTTTGCGTTCTGCTAAGTGTTTCAGGTCGAGGAGATGCAGCATCTCTGAGACGAGTGCTGCCCGCTCCGGTGCCGGTAATCGGCCCAGCCCGTAGCCGATGTTTTCTTTCACCGTGAGGTGAGGAAAGAGGGCGTCATCCTGGAACACATACCCGATGCGGCGTTTCTGGGGTGACTGCCTCGTACCTGTAGAGCTGTCAAACCAAGTCTCATTGCCAAAACGTATAATGCCACGTTGGGGGTGTTCCAGCCCCGCTAGGCAACGGAGGATCGTTGTTTTCCCCGCCCCAGAGGGACCGAATAGCACCGTTATGGAGGGGGTAAACGGGAAGCGCAGGTTGGCCCTGACGGTTGCCCCGGAAGGGTATGCCTTCTCTATGTCCAGGATCACTTCATCGGCCATACTGCCCAGACCCTCCTCTGAAGGGTGTAGGTTGTTGCCAGGACAATGTAGGAGACGGCTACCTGGAAGAGAGACGTCTGGCCTGCAGCATCATAGTTCAGTGCTTGCACCTCGTCGTATATGGATATGGAAACAGTGCGTGTGATGCCGGGCAAGTTGCCACCAACCATGAGCACCACCCCGAATTCACCCAGGGTATGCGCAAAGCTCAGCACCAAGCCGGTTACAATCCCTGGCCAAGAAAGCGGCACCATAACCCGTAGGAAGGTCTTGAATCGGGAGGCGCCCAAGCACCAGGAGGCTTCAAGGAGCCTGCGGTCGACGTTTGTAAAGC
>DYIG01000104.1:2376-5464 GCA_020723725.1 Thermaerobacter marianensis
TGGCGGCAAAGGGTTGGATGGCAAAGGGGAGGCTGTAGATGATAGAGGCGATCAACAGCCCTTGAAAGGAGAAGGGCAGTATGCGTCCTGTCAAGCCTTCGTAGAAAGCACCGATAGGGCTGCGGGGCCCGATGGCGAGCAGGACATAAAACCCGAGCACCGTGGGGGGCAGCACCAGCGGGAGTGCCAATACTGCTTCCGCGGCAGGTTTCCACCACCGCTTGGAGAAGGCCAGCCAGTAAGCAACCGGGAGCCCTATGACCAACAGGATTAAGGCTGTTAGCAGTGAGAGCTTGATGCTCAAAAGGATAGCTGTCCAGTCCATTGTCAAACATCTCCTCGACTTAGGGCCCTGTTTCTTCAGGGATAAAAAAGCCGTAGCGTTTGAGTATGGTTCTCCCACGTGCGTCAAGGACATAGGCTCGGAATGTTTTGGCTGCTTCAGGTTCTTCGGCCCGCTTCAGTATGACCCCACCCTGCACCATCCTGGGATAAGAGGCCAAGGGGATTTCCCAATAGTTTCCCTGGTCCCGCATTGTGGGGGAGACCGCCAGCGACAAGGCGATGACCCCGATTTCAGCCGCGCCGCTTTGCACCATCTGGGCTGTCTGAGCGATGTTTTCCCCGTAGACGAGCTTATCCTGAATTGCTTCGTAAACCCCCAGTGCTTTCAAGGCTGCTTCCGCAGCCCGCCCATAGGGGGCATGCCTCGGGTTGGCGATGGCGATATGGTGGATCGAAGGGTGGCTCAATGAATCAATGCCATCCTTGCTGACGTCTATTGGCGAGGAGCGCGGAACCCAGAGTACGATCCTGCCTATTGCATATATAAAGTCGCTGTTGGGGAGGGTCAGGCCCTTTTCTGTGAGCTTTCTAGGGTAAATGGCGTCCGCAGAGAAGAACATATCGAAGGGCGCTCCGTTTTCAATCTGAGTATAGAAATTTCCTGATGACCCGTAGGTTACTTTGATCCGGATATTTGAATGCTCTCGTTCAAATGCGTAAGCTATATCCTCCATGGCGAATTTCAAATCAGAAGCGGCCGCAACCCGGACCTCTTTGGCGGCTTCGTTCGGACGCGTCTTCCCGCCTGTGCAGCCGACCGCGCCCGTGGCCAAGCCGAGCACTACTGAGAATGCCATCACGAGCCTGACCCCCAGCCTTTGATTAACCCTGAGGACCATCGGTCTCACCCGTCCAACCAGGCTCCTGCGCCAGAACATTTATCAAAGCCCGGTGCCTGGTATCGATATAACGTTTGAAATGACCATATAACTCCCAGAAAAGTTCAATAGCCTTCTCCCCTGTCGGCGTCAATGCTGCTCCTCCGCCCCCTGTCCCTCCAATTGAGGTGTCTACAAGGGGCGTTGGCGCCAGCCTGTTCATCGATTCAACGAGTTCCCAGGCGTGACGGTACGACATGTCCATTGATTTGGCTGCTTTGGTTATGGAGCCGTATTCTTTGATCCGTTCCAGGAGCACAACCCTGCCGTATCCCAGAAAGGTCTCTTCATCGCAGGTGATCCAGACGCGGCCCTTGATAGCGTATTGGCCCACTCGACGGGAACTGGCATCCGCAGGCTGCACTTCTTTTTCTTCCGGTTTGAACCTCGGCTTTGAACTTTTCAATAGAGCCTGACCCCCTTTTAACTTTTATGGCGATAGCCTTTAAGCTTTCAACTGGAAAGTTGACTCTCATGCGCAATATACAAGCGGGAATAACGCATGTCAAGAAGCAAATTACTCGCGGTGAAGGCAATACTGTGGCAATGGAATTCCTTATGTTAGTAACTCCGCAGCCATAGTCGAGAAGGATATGGGGGTAATTTGCGAAAATATCCAATGTATGCTGAATTGAGGGGTGCGTTGCATGGAGCAGGGTTTAAATCTCCAGGGGGTATTACCGCCGCTGACCACGCCGTTTGAGAACGGCCGATTCGTCCCCGATCTGTTGAAGAGGAATGTCGAGTCATATAACGCCGTTGCGCTAGGCGGTTATGTAGTGCTGGGCTCCACGGGGGAGTTCCCACACCTGGACACGCAGGAGAAAATAGAGGCTATCAGAGCCGTGGTTGAGGTCTCCGCTGCGGGAAGGGCGGTTATTGCGGGGACAGGTGAGATGACGACCTGGGGCACTATCGAGCTGTGCAAGGCGGCTGCTGAGGCCGGTGCACACGCTGTCATGGTCGTACCGCCGTATTATTTTCGGCCGCATTTGCAGGGGGACACACTGAGGCGGTTTTATGAGGAAGTGGCTGACGGTTCGCCCCTGCCGGTGCTCCTTTACAACATGCCCGCTTACGCCGGGGTGGATATTCCGGTGGAAATGGTCCAGCACCTCTCGGAACACCCAAACGTCATTGGCATCAAGGATTCCTCGGGCAGGTTGGGGCTGCTGGAGGAGTATGTTAAGGCCGGGGGGCCTGGCTTTGCTGTGTTTGCGGGGTCGGCTTCGGTGTTGCTGGGCGGGCTGATGTCGGGGGCGGCCGGTGCTGTTACGGCGGCGGCAGATTTCGTCCCGTGGGAGTGTGCGGACCTGTATCAGGCGGTTCAAAGAGGCGATTTCGAGTTGGCGCGGAAGAGACAGGCCCAGATTGGGGCTGCGGAGCGTGTGGTTGCCGGTAAGCACGGGCCTGCGGGGGTTAAGTACGCCATGGACCTTTTCGGTTACTTTGGGCTGGAGCCCCGTCCTCCACTCATGCCCCTGAATGGGGAGGCCCAGAACGAAGTACGCGCCATACTCATGGAAACCGAATTAATGAAAGGGTACTGACTTATTTGCAGGAGAATGGCTGGAAATAGGGAAATTCAGAATGTCCAATACCAAGATGTCCGATACCAAGGAACCAAGGGGTGTTTCAGTGATGACCACAGGTACCGCAGGGCCGACAGTGGGAGAGGCTATACGTTTTGAAAAAGGGAATCTGATCGTGCCGGACAACCCCATCATTCCCTTTATTGAGGGGGATGGGACCGGTCCTGACATTTGGCGAGCTTCACGCAAGGTATTCGATGCGGCTGTGGAGAAGGCCTACGGTGGGCAGAAGCACATCGTCTGGAATGAAGTGTATGCCGGGGAGAAATCCTT
>DYIG01000104.1:5480-6063 GCA_020723725.1 Thermaerobacter marianensis
GTGGGGGCATAAGGAGCCTCAACGTCTCCCTTCGCCAGACGTTGGACCTGTACGCCTGTGTTCGTCCGGTGCGGTGGTTCAAAGGGGTACCCAGCCCGATGAAGGAACCGGGCAAAGTCGATATGGTCGTCTTCCGTGAGAATACAGAGGATGTTTACGCAGGTATCGAGTGGAAGGAAGGGAGCCCCGAAGCCCGTAAGGTGCTTGACTTCTTAAAGAAGGAAATGGGCGTCTCCATCAGGGAGGATTCAGGCCTGGGTGTCAAGCCCATCAGCCGCACGGGCACCAGGAGGCTGGTTCGCATGGCCATTCAATACGCCATCAAGCACCGGCGCAAGCGGGTTACACTGATGCACAAGGGGAACATCATGAAATTCACCGAAGGCGCCTTCAGGGAATGGGGCTATGCTGTAGCACGGGAGGAATTCGCTGACCTGGTGATCACCGAGGACGAGTTGCATGAACGCTACGGCGGTCAGATGCCCGATGGCAAGGTCCTTGTCAATGACCGTATAGCCGATAACATGTTCCAGCAGATCCTACTGCGGCCCGATGAATACGATGTCATTGCCACTCCCAACCT
>DYIG01000105.1 GCA_020723725.1 Thermaerobacter marianensis
CCCATTACCCACTCAATTTTCAAATGAGGCATTAAAGTGGTTCGCTACATCAGGGCGTTGCTCCCTGACAGCCGCCTTTATGTAGAAATTCTTCGGACCAGAAAACTCAAGCCATATTTCATTTGCCGAGACCCCTTTGGGAACGTTGGCAGCCCAACCAGCCAAAGTAACCTGTTTATTATTGATGTGATTGCCTTCTTGGGCTGGCGATTCATTAATGGCATCTAGAGAGCATAGCTCAACTGCAACAAGCTGATTTGAAATGAAGGCCGGTTTCACTTCCGAGGCTTTCACGTAATTCTGTTCTGATATAATGGGCGCACCTACTCCCTTGCTGGTTTTGTCGTCACTGCAAGCAGAGACGAGCGTTGCCAAGACTATGAATAGCGCTGGTTTATTAAACATTTGAGATCCTTATTTAACTTTCGGTTTAGGATGGGGAAATACGCTAAATATCCAGTGTTGTTGGTACGAAGCAAGCTTATCTTTTAGCGATTCAATTTCTCTCTGAAGCTGCTCCACCTCCTCGACCTTGGATTTGGCGTAGGCATCCGCGCTGGTCGCCCATTCGGTCAGCGCCTGGATTTGTTTGACCGCTTCGCTGCGCTCGACCTCGCGGGCCTGCCGCTCAGCTTCCATTGCAATTTGCAGCTGCTCTGCTTCTTCGACCTTGGATTTGGCGTAGGCATCCGCGCTGGTCGCCCATTCGGTCAGCGCTTGGACTTGTTTGACCGCTTTTTCCACTTTTCTGAACCTAGACTGAGCGGATACAAGTTGATCGTAATGACAACAAATAAATTCTGGATCCGCTTCCACATTCTGATCAGAAGTCATCGAAACCAGCATGTCGGCAAATGAAATATCTTTTGTCGCGGTGCGGCGCACATAATCAAAAACAGAATAATGCTGCTGTTCCGCTATGCCAAATTCAGCCAGGATTCCTTCATCCCACTTCTTTGTATAAAACCAAGACAGGAGCGACAGGACATCTTCAAAACAACGACGCGTTTTTCTTTTATGAATAGAACCAAAATCTATGAGCTCAATATTCCCGTCTGGTGTCATGAGAATATTCCAAGGTCTTAGATCATGATGATAAAGACCCGCTTCCTCAAGTTCAGCTAACCTCCTTAGTATATTGCAGAGAATACGGAAAATAGCAGCACCATCAGGATCTCGCCACGTGTCAACCAATAGTGATCCACTAATACGCTCCCGTGCCACTAGGCCAGTTTCGTGACCGATTTCTATGGCCAACAGGCGAGGGCGTACCACTTGGCGGAGATAGCGAATTTCACGCAACATCTCAACTCTGTTCAGCCTGCCAAACTTTCCTGAGAAGGAAAATTTCTTAGCAACCATCGAAGAAGATAGGAAGTATCTTCTTCCTAGAATTTCATCTCCCAATGCGTCAGCGTGGGAGCGATTCATAAAAGATGTAAATTCAAATAACTTGCCTTCAATCAGTGCATAGCGGTTACTACAAAAATAGAGCGATCGTTTTTGATCTGACACATGGGTTGAATAATCATTTAGCTTCGACACAAAATTAAATTCAGACAACCAATCTTTGTCGCCTAGTGAATTGCGAACCCATTCGAGTTGCTCCTTGTTAGATGCGAGCTCAATAAGTACGAAGTCAACATGTGCAGCAGCCTGGTTAAGAATTCTTTTTGTTTCCTCCGACCCAATATGGGTGCACAGATGATGAAGGACATTCAGGAATAGAACGATATGGTAGCCATCTTCCAAATGCTTTTTGAATGAGATTTCGTTAAACGCTTCACATGAAAATGTAGCGTTACTCTTGATACGTTGAGCAATTAGTCTGCAGAGGTTTATATTTTGCTCAAGATAGTCGATTCCTGATACCACGCTTCCTGGTACCTTGTCCGCAATCCCTAGCGACATGTATCCTTGAGCACAACCGACATCTAGAACTTTTGGCGTACCAGACGGATGAGCTGCAATGACTTTAGTTATTTCGGAGAGACGATCACTACATATACGCGATGGTACACGACCAGTTTCATCATCGATGCCGTACAACGGTTGGTACAGTTCAGGCAACGCTGAAACGGCCTTTTGCAGGAGGTTATCCATTGGTGTTGACCTGTCTTAGAGAAGTTTTCCGGACCAAACACCGCGTATCAAGGTCAACAAGACCGAAGTATGGCTTGCGATTGACAATATGCACAAGAATTGAATCATATCTCCGGTCGAGTGGGACTAGCTCGCCGGCGACATCCTCAGCAACTCCGAGTGAAATCATGTATTCGCCTGATGCGAAACGCGGGTAAAAGTTGAAGGACACCTCACACATCCCGCAATCTTGTCCAATCATTTCGTACTGTTGCTGCTCCTCCGGGAAATCGCGGGAGTTCGAACCTGTAATCAAGAGTCCATCAATTGTTTTTATGTAGAATCCAAAAACACAATTGGGCACCGATCGGTTAAACAGTACCTTCATCGCGATGATGTATTTTTCATTAGCGTATAGCTGGACGGTATGATTTCCCTCTTTGTTAAGTATTCTAAAATCTAAAATCGCAGCATCACCGCTTCCCCATCGGTACTCGTTCGGATTCCATCCAAGCCTTTGGGCATACTCGTCTTTCTCTGTGGTATCAAAAAAGTGTGAAATCTCATCGGCTGGTTCTTGGGTAGTCAAGGCATGTGGCAATGTCTCACCGGCGGCTGCTTTCTGTTGAGCAGGGCCAGTTTGTCCATAAAGTAAATCCATGTATCGGTTAGTCATATTCTTGGGTAATCCGATTCCGACAATCCGCCCCTGCTCAATAAGTATTCCTCGATCACAGTGCTTCACAACTTGGTCAGTTGAGTGCGATACAAAAAGAACTGTGGTGCCAGACGCCTTGAGTGAATTTAATCGATGAAAACATTTTGCTTGGAAACGAATATCGCCAACAGCCAACGCTTCGTCAATAATTAATATTTCTGGTTCAATGCTCGCTGAAATGGAAAAAGCCAGCCTGATGGTCATTCCGCTCGAATAGGTCTTGACCGGCTGCTCGATGAACTCGCCGATGTCCGCAAATGCAGCGATATCATCAAACCGGGCATCGATCTCCTCCTTGCTCAATCCGAGAACCGAGGCATTCATGTAAACATTTTCCCGCCCGGTAAATTCCGGATTGAAGCCCGAGCCGAGTTCCAGCAGCGCCGCAATGCGTCCGTTGGTGATGATGGTGCCGGTGGTTGGGCTGAGCGTGCCGCAGATCATTTGCAGCAGCGTGGATTTGCCGCTGCCGTTGCGGCCGATGATGCCGACGGTTTCGCCTTTCTTGACCTCAAACGAGACGTCTTTCAGCGCCCAGAATTCGCGGTAATACTGCTTGGGCGGCAAGCCGACAAGGCGCCGCAGACGCGGCAGCAAGAACTGTTTTAGCCTATCCCGTGGTTGGTCATAAATCTGATAGCACTTGCTGAGGTTCTCGACCTTGATAGCAATTTCAGAGGACATCGGCAAACCCTTTCCTCGTCTTCTGGAACCACGCAAAGCCCAGCCAAGCAATTCCCAGAGTCACCACCCAGTAAACTCCTAGCATGAACAAATCTGGCGTCTTGCCCCAGAACAGCACGTCGCGCGTTTGTTCGACCACGGTGGTCAGCGGGTTGAGGTAGAGAATGTGGCGGTAGTCCTCAGGCAACGCGGTCGCGGGGTAAAAAATGGGGCTGAGGAACATCAGGGCCATTGTCAGCAACCCAATGAACTGCGACACGTCGCGCAGGAACACCCCGAGCGATGCCAAGGCCCAACTCAGGCCCATCAGGAAAAGGCAGAACGGCAGCAGCACCAGCGGCAGATAAAACACGGTGAGGTGCGGAATGCCGAAGAAGAGGACGTAGGCAATCAGCCAAACGCCAAGACTGATCAGGGTGTGAAACAGGGCCGACAGCAGCGCGACAAAGGGAAGAATTTCGAGCGGGAAGACGACCTTCTTCACGTAGTTGGTGTTGGAGAGAATCAAGCCCGGCGCCCGGTTGATGCACTCGGCAAACAGGTTGAAGACAAGCAGGCCGGCGAAGAGCACCAGCGCAAATTCGGTTTTCGAGCCACTGCCCCCGCCCCAGCGCGCCTGGAAAACGACGCTGAAAACGAAGGTGTAAACCGCAAGCATGAAGAGCGGATTGAAGAACGACCAGAGCACGCCGAGGAAGGAGCCGCGGTAGCGGCCCAGCACTTCGCGCTTGGCCGAGGCCTTGATGAGGTCGCGATGGCGCCAGAGGTTGGCGAACATCTCAATGGGGGAAGCGGAAAAATGACGCATCAAGCAAAAACCTCCGCGTCAACAAATGCTTTCCCTTGGGCGTCTTTTGCCGAGAGGATGGGCTGGATGCCAGCCGGCCACTGTATGCTTAGTGTGGCGTCGTTCCAGAGGATGCAGCGCTCGTGAGCAGGGGCGTAATAGTCCGTGGTTTTGTAAAGGAACTCAGCCGTATCGCTCAAGACGACAAAGCCGTGGGCAAACCCTTCTGGAACCCAGAGCTGCCGCTTGTTGTCGGCAGAGAGGACTTCCCCGACCCACTGGCCGAAGGTTTTGCTGCTTTTCCGGAGGTCGACCGCCACATCGAAGACCTCGCCCTGCACCACACGCACCAGCTTGCCCTGGGGCTGCTGGATCTGGTAGTGCAAGCCCCGCAGCACGTTTTTGACGCTGCGGCTGTGATTGTCCTGCACGAACTGCACAGGTTTGCCGATGGCTTCTTCAAATTGCGCCTGATTGAAGCTTTCAAAAAAGAAGCCGCGCTCGTCACCGAACACCTTGGGTTCGATGAGCACGACATCGGGGATGGCGAGGGGTGTTGCCTTCATCAGAATACGTTTTCCTTGAGGATTCTCAGCAGATACTGGCCGTAGCCGTTCTTGGTCAGGGGCTGGGCTAGGGCCTCGAGCTGCCCTGCATCAATCCAGCCCTGGCGGAAGGCGATTTCTTCGGGGCAAGCGACTTTCAGCCCCTGGCGGTTTTCCAGGGTGGCGATGAACTGGCTGGCATCGAGCAGAGATTCGTGGGTGCCTGTGTCCAGCCAGGCGTAGCCTCGGCCCATGATCTCCACGCTGAGTCGCCCCTGTTCCAGATACAGCCGGTTGAGATCGGTGATTTCCAGTTCGCCCCGCGGCGAGGGTTTGAGGGCCTTGGCCAGTTCAACCACCTGCTTGTCGTAGAAGTAGAGCCCGGTGACGGCGTAGCTGGATTTGGGTTGCCTGGGCTTTTCTTCTAGCGACAAGACCTTGCCTTGTGCATCGAACTCGGCCACGCCGTAGCGTTCGGGATCATGCACGTGGTAAGCGAACACGCTGGCGCCGTCGGTGCGGGCCATAGCATTGGCCAGCAGATGGTGAAAGTCGTGGCCGTAGAAGATGTTGTCGCCCAGCACCAGCGCCGAAGGATGGTCGACGATGAACTCCTCGCCGATCAGGAAGGCCTGCGCCAGCCCATCCGGGCTGGGCTGGACGGCGTATTGCAGCTTGAGCCCCCACTGGTTGCCATCGCCCAGAAGCTGCTGGAAGCGTGGCGTGTCTTGCGGGGTGCTAATGATGAGAATGTCTCGAATCCCCGCCAGCATCAGGGTGCTGAGCGGGTAGTAGATCATGGGCTTGTCGAAGACCGGGAGCAGTTGTTTGCTGATGGCGAGCGTAGCCGGGTGCAAGCGGGTGCCGGAACCGCCGGCAAGGATGATGCCTTTACGTTGGGTCATGGTCAAAGAATCTGCTGAAGAATATGGTCTAAGCCTCCTTGCCAGTGCGGCAATTCGAGACCGAAGGTTTTCTGAAATTTGCGTGTATCGAGACGTGAGTTTGCCGGGCGCTTCGCTGGCGTCGGGTAGTCGGCGGTGGCAATCGCCTGGATCGACTTTGGCGCCGCCCTCAGTGGTTTTCCGGCATTGATCGCAGCACCGATCACATACCGGGCATAGTCACACCAGTTGGTTTCGCCGCTAGCAACGCAATGGTAAATACCGTAGGGGAAGGAGGTCGGAGCGCCCGTCTGCTGGCGAACCAGGAGGGCGGTGATGTC
>DYIG01000106.1 GCA_020723725.1 Thermaerobacter marianensis
GCCAAGACCCCTCACTCCCGGCAAAAGTGGTGCAAGTCTTGCGGGGGGAGTACAGTGAATTATCGTTCCTGGGGGAACTCATTTCCAGTCAACTGGACGTCGACAGGATGGATTACCTCCTCCGCGATGCATTGTACTGCGGTGTTTCATACGGCAGGTTCGATCTTGAACGTCTGATCCATACCATGTCCCTCTCCTCCGGCAGGGTGGTGGTTAACATCAAAGGCCTGGCCAATGTAGAGGAGTACCTGCTAGCCAGGTATTTTATGTACTGGAGAGTTTACTACCACAAGGCCATCCGCGCCCAGGAGATTGTGTTTCAGAAGGTGATCCAGAGGGCGCGTTGGTTGCTCGCACACGGCGGGCGGAACCGTTTGTGGGCTGACGAGGGGTTGCTGCGTGCCTTGGACGGTACCCTGGACCTGTCTGACTACATCTTTCTGGATGATAACGAGATCATTTGTGTTATAAAACGATGGTCTTCATCCCATGACCGGATCCTTGCCGATCTGTCATTAAGGTTTCTCAACCGGCGCTTGTTGAAACCGGTTTTTCACGAACCCCCCAAAGAGGTTGACCCCGTGATTGACGATTATGCCCGGGAAGTGCTCCTGCAACGCGGCTATGACCCGGAATATTATCTAGTGAGGGACAGGACCAGGGAAATAACATACGATTATTACGCCATACCTTTCAATCGGGACGGGGTGGACCACCGGTGCCCAGCCCCTATAATGATAGAGTTCCCTGGGGAGGGTCTTCGCGAGGTTTCAGAGACCTCCCCGCTGATTCGGAGCATAGCTCGTGAACCGAAAACGGGCATTAACCTTTATGTTCCGGAGGACTGCCGTGACCAGATCAGGACCCTCGTTGCAACATCTTGAGGCATGGAGAGGGTATTTGCTATGCTTTATCCATTGGGCGTATGGGAGGCTTTCAGGTGCCTAGTGACCTTGGTTTGAACGTCGGCTCCGACCGCGTATATGTTTACGACACAACCCTCCGTGATGGTGCCCAACAGGCTGCCATAACCTTTTCGGCAAAGGATAAGATACGCATCCTGGAGAGGTTTGACGAGTTCGGCATGGACTATGTCGAGGGTGGCTGGCCGGGTTCCAATCCCAAAGACCTGGAGTTCTTTCGCCAGGCAAAAAGGCTTCAGCTCCGGAACGCCAGACATGTAGCCTTTGGCAGCACCAGGCGGCCCGGCGCGCAGGTGGCTGAAGACAAAAACATCAAATGCTTGCTGGAAGCCGGGACCCCTGTGGTTACGGTCTTTGGCAAGACATGGGACCTGCACGTCCGAGAGGCGCTGGGTTGTTCCCTCGAAGAGAACCTGGCCATGATCGGGGATACCATCTCCTATCTGAAAGAACGTGTGGGGGAGGTTTTGTTCGATGCAGAGCATTTCTTTGACGGTTACAAGGCCAACCCGGATTACGCCATCAAGACCCTGCAGGTGGCTTCTGAAGCCGGGGCGCATTGGCTTGTCCTTTGCGATACCAATGGTGGGGCACTGACCCATGAATTATCGGAAATTCTCATCTCCGTAAGGGAAGCGTTGCCCGCTGCCCGGCTCGGCATCCACACTCATGATGATGCGGGTCTGGCTGTGGCCAACGCCCTGGAAGCGGTTCGCCTGGGGGCGCGCCAGGTCCAGGGCACTGTGAACGGTTACGGGGAGCGTTGCGGCAACGCCAACCTCTGCACCGTAATCCCGGCGTTGAAACTGAAGATGGGATATAGGTGTCTTACGGAGGACGGGTTAACAGGCCTGACCTCACTGTCGCACTTCGTGAGTGAAATGGCCAACAAGTCGCATAACCCTTCCTACCCCTATGTGGGGGCCAATGCCTTCGCACACAAGGGCGGGGTTCATGTAAGCGCGATTCTAAAGAACCGGCAAACATATGAACACGTTGAACCGGAGGAGGTCGGTAACGCCCGGCGGGTAATTGTTTCAGAGCTGGCCGGCAGGAGTAACCTGGAATACTTGTTCCAGGAGAGGTCTTTGGGTCTGAAGCGTGACGACCCTGAAGTTAAGGAGCTATTGGATCAGATCAAGGAAATGGAAAACCAGGGTTACCATTTCGAGGCCGCGGAAGCCTCCTTTGAGTTGATGGCTCTCAAAGCTGTCGGTGCCTTCCCGGGGTTCTTCACCTTTGAGGGTTTCCGGGTTGGGGTGGAGAAAAGGCCAGGGGTTACATCAAGCGCCGAGGCAACCGTAAAAGTCAGGGTGGGGGAACGTCTCCTGCATACCGCAGCAGAAGGAGACGGCCCGGTCAATGCCCTGGATATCGCCTTGAGGAAGGCCCTTGAGGGTGTTTACCCGGCTCTGCGGAAGATTAAACTGGTCGACTACAAGGTACGTGTCCTCGATGGCAAGGATGGCACCGCCACCAAGGTCCGTGTTCTCATAGAATCGCGGGATGAGACCGGCTCATGGAGCACCATCGGGGTGTCGGAAAACATTATCGAAGCCAGCTGGCAGGCTCTTGCGGATAGTCTGGAATACGGGCTCTGGAGGCGCTATCAGCTGGAATCACAGCAAAAAAGCAGCTGACCAAATGACAGTGGGATCCTGCCTTATCGAAATCCGCCTCGATACATTGCAAACCCTGAAGGATAAGCGCACCTTACGGCAAAGCATTATCGAACGGCTCCGTAATCGTTTCAACGCCTCTGTGGCGGAAGTGGGTCGACAGGACTCGATAAAGGATCTGGCAATCGGAATCGCCATCGTAGGACCAAACCCTGGGTCGGTACAAAAGACGCTTGAAGGGATGGTCCGCTTCGTGGAAGATAATTTCCCCTGTGATTCCTTGGATTACTCCATCGAGGTTTCCTAGGAGAACGTTGCCATCGTCGCTGATCTATTTCAAGTAGGCCAAGGGGTTGACGCGCTTACCATTGACATGGACTTCGAAATGCAGGTGAGGACCGGTGGAACGACCCGTCCTCCCAACACGTCCTATCAATTGGCCTTTTTCCACTGTCTGGCCACTGTTGACATTTATCTGAGATGCGTGAGCGTAAAGGGTTTGGGTGCCATCCGGGTGAGAGATGATTACAGTCTTCCCGTAATCGTAGTACCAACCTGCCAGGGTCACGGTCCCTGCCTTGGCTGCCCGAATAGGAGCGCCATAGGCTGCAGCCAAATCAATGCCCCTGTGGTATCCGCGCCCCCTCGGGCCGTAACGGGACGATAATGAACCACTGGTTGGCCAACTCAAACCGCCAGACCCGTCGTTGTTAAGAACGGAGGTACTGTCCACTGCGCTATGAGAGGCCATTTTCGGCCGGTCTTCATATTGAGGGACTGTTTCAGGGGAAAAGAATTCTGTTTCTGAGGGTTCGGATATAACTGAATCTTCTTCAAGACCGATGTCGTTCGCGTTTGGGTTATATTCGGCTGCTTCTCTGGTTGGAATCGCTACAATACTCGCTTGAAACGAGCTTTTTGTCGGGTCGGCTGTGTTTCTATCGGAAATCATCCAGTAAATAGCGACACAAGGCAAGAATAATAGACCCAAAAGCCACCTTCGGGGCAGCCTAAACCTAAGCAACACCGACACTCCTTCTAAAGCCTCCGAAGTTAGCTGACGGGTTCGGCAGAGAAGGTGAGCCTACCGGAAAAACCGGATTCACCCCGAAAACTTGCGTCCTCCGTACCCCTTGGCCGTTACCCCAGGGGATTCGGCTTCTTTAAATATGTTTTTACCAGTATGCGATACTTATACTTTAGCTCCGGATGTAGTGTAGTTTTTAACCTGCAATCCAGTCAAGTATCATTTTAGAATTTTGCTAAATTTATGACATATTATGCAGGCCATTCTTAATTTGATTGTTGTTAAATATAACCAAAAGCATCCCGGTTCACACTTAATATATCTGGTACAATAGATGATATTGTTATCGGAGGGTTAGTCTTTGAGCGCTCTTGTCCGAAAACTCCGTTCGAGGGAATTCATCATTACAGCAGAAATAGACCCACCGCGGGGCCCTGACATTACCCGGACACTGGAAAGGGCGCGTGAATTATCAGGACTTGTCGATGCCCTGAATGTTACCGATTGTCCCATGGCTAATATTCGGATGAGTTCTATTGCAGCCTCTCACCTTATTCAAAGCTTAACAGGGATCGAAACGATATTCCACCTAACCTGCCGCGATAGGAATGTGATAGGCTTGCAGTCTGACCTCCTCGGCGCCGCCGGGCTTGGGGTTACAAACCTGCTAGTTCTTTCGGGTGATCCGCCGGAACGAGGCAATCATCCTGCTGCCAAGCCGGTATATGATGTTGATACCCCCGGACTGCTAAAGATGATTAAAAGCCTGAACAACGGTTCCACCCTGGCCGGCACCGATTTGGATTCCGGAACGGCATTCAACGTCGCTGTTGCCGCCAACCCCGCATCACCGGACATGGCACGGGAGATCAACCGCCTCAAAGAAAAGATTGACGCGGGGGCGAATTTTGTTCAAACACAGCCGGTTTTTGATGTGGAAACAGTTGAGTCTTTTGAGGAAGCGTTATCGGTAGCGGGCGTCTCCCTGCCAGTGCTATATGGGATCCTTCCGTTGAAGAATAAGGATTTTGCGGTTAAGATGGCGAATATCCCCGGGATTTTCATACCACCCAAGGTATTGCAGAGGATGGAACAGGGCGGAGAGGGGGAAGGGGTGCAGATTGCCGTGGAGTTGGCACGCTCCCTGTCCCGAATTGCCAGAGGGATACATCTCTTCCCGATGGGGGGGGTGGCTGTTGCGCGCACCATTGCCACGGCCGCAAGGGATGATGGCGACTGGTTAGCATCGACCTCAACTGCGACATAGGCGAGGGATTCGGCCCTTATTCCTTCGGGGCCGATGAGGAAATCACAAGCCTCGTTACCTCGGCCAATATTGCCTGTGGCTTCCACGCCTCCGACCCCCTTACCATGTGGCGCACGATACTTCTGTGCCGTTCAAAAGGGCTCTCCGTAGGTGCGCACCCTGGATTCCCGGACAGGGTCGGTTTCGGGCGGCGACACATGGCGATCGAACCGGATGAACTAAAGGCAGATATCATCTATCAGGTGGGCGCGCTCCTTGGTTTCTGTATCTCAAGCGGGGTGCCCCTGCGACATGTGAAACCCCATGGCGCTCTCTATAACATGGCGGCAGTAGATCGTAAGGTGGCTCAGGCCACGGTTTCAGCCGTCCAATCGCTTGATAAGGATTTGGTGCTTTTTGCCCCCTGTGGGTCGGCACTGGAAATGGCCGGTCAGGAGGCCGGTCTGCGCGTGGCCCGCGAGGCTTTTGCCGACCGTTTATATGATGGGCAGGGGCGACTTGTTGCGCGTTCCCTCGGGGGCATACTCACACCCGAGCGGGCAGCCAAGCAAGCACTGGACATAGCCATAGGCAAGGGCGTGCATGCGGAAAACGGCGATTGGTTGCCTATCAGTGCCGATACCCTTTGCGTTCATGGCGACGGCAAGCATGCACTGGAAACGGCACGGGCTGTTAACCGGGCACTGAAGGCGGCAGGCGTGGTGCTACGCCCCGTTTTTAACCCTTTTCAGAATGGATGACCCCTCGTTTATGACGATAGTCCATTGCGAACCCCGCTCTTCCAGGAAAACGGTAGCCCTGTCGTCCTCGGGGAAATAGAGGAAGGTTGCTACGGGTTTGTTTGGCGTCCTGGAACGCATGTTGAAACCCTTGCTAAGGATGGTAAGGCTATCGGGAGAGACGCTTAGTATGTAATTGCCTTCGTTTTCGGTCACTATCTCCGTGTATTCGGGCAGGACCCTAATGGTTGAAACCCCTGAAATACGGCTCTGGCCGGTCCCTCTTTCAACTGCTGTAACGCCTCGATTAGCGGCTGCTGAACCGCAAACGGTCGCCATTTCACCTGACATTTGCAGTCCCTCCCTTCGACAATTAATAGTGGGGATTCGACACGAGACGGGGAGTTCCTGCAGGTTTTTCACTGAGGGGTGTGCATGAAGTCGATTTCTGTGAAAAACGAAAGCGGGAGGCTGGTGG
>DYIG01000107.1 GCA_020723725.1 Thermaerobacter marianensis
GCGCCCACTATCGCTTTGTTCGGTTGAACAGGCATGCCGGTCAACTGGGTGACCAGGCGGCTGGTGCGGTATATCTGGCGAGAGTCTATGCCAGTTTCCAGGTCGTAGAAGTCACGTCGCGTGCGCAAGGCCATCACGACCTCTTCCAGGGAGCAATTCCCCGCGCGCTCGCCGATCCCGTTGACGGCACACTCCACCTGGCCAGCGCCTGCGCGCACGGCGGCCAGGGAGTTGGCTACCGCCAGGCCGAGGTCGTTATGGCAGTGGACGCTGATGATGACCCTGTCCGCCCCCGGTGTATTCTCCCTGATATTGCGTATCAGGGCGCCAAATTCCTCGGGAGTCGTGTATCCGACCGTGTCAGGCACGTTAATAACGTCGGCCCCGGCGGCGATGGCAGCGCCGAAGAGTTCATACAGGAATTCCGGGTCGCTGCGCGTGCAGTCCTGCGGGGAGAACTCCACTTCGTCCGCAAGGGTTCGGGCGTGGCGTATCGCTTCGACAGACTGCTCGATTACTTCCTCACGTGTCTTGCGGAGGATGTGCTTGATATGGATGTCCGAACCCGACGTGAAAACGTGGATTCGTTTCCGTTTAGCCGGCTGGAGCGCCTCCGCGGCGCGGTCGATATCCCCCTTGACTATGCGAGCCAGGGCACAGACGGTCGGCCCTTCTACGGCTGCGGCGATGGACCGCACGGCTTCGAAATCCCCCTGCGAAGTGACGGGGAAACCGGCTTCAATCACATCGACCCCAAGGCGCGCCAATTGCCGCGCTATCTCGACCTTCTCTTCGGGCATGAGATTAACCCCGGGAGACTGCTCGCCATCCCGGAGTGTTGTGTCAAATATATAAACTCGCCTGCCCATCAGGGCAAACCCCCTTTAGAGACCCGGTGAAAAAGGCTCCTCTTCTGAACAGCAACAGCAACAGTCCGCATCCTCATCGGTATCAGCAATGAGCCCCTGGGCCTGGAGTTCAGCCTCGGCGCGCTCATTGGCATCCGCCAGCCATGACATCATGCGGCGTAGTTTCCGTCCCGTCTTTTCGATCGGGTGGGTGGCTCCCTGTCTGGCCAGGGCATTAAAGACCGGCCTGCCCGCCCGGTTCTCCAGGACCCATTCACGGGCGAATTCCCCACGTTGAATCTCGGCAAGGATCTTCCGGATTTCCTCGCGAGCCTTTTCGTCAATGATGCGGGGTCCGCGTGTCATGTCACCGAACTGTGCCGTATCACTTATTGAGTAGCGCATCCAGGAGATGCCGCCTTCATGTATGAGGTCAACAATAAGCTTGAGCTCATGGAGGCATTCGAAGTAGGCGACCTCTGGTTGATAACCCGCCTTGACCAGGGTCTCGAAGCCGGCCATGATCAGTTCCGTTACGCCGCCACAGAGTACCACCTGTTCCCCGAAGAGGTCGGTTTCTGTTTCTTCTTTAAATGTGGTTTCGATAACACCCGCACGGGTACAACCAACCCCCTTGGCATAGGCCAGGGCTACGTCCCAGGCGCGGCCTGTGTAGTCCTGATAAATCGCAACCAAGCCGGGAACGCCCGCGCCGCTGGCAACAGCCCGCCGGAAGGCGTGTCCCGGGGATTTGGGGGCTACCATATATACGTCCACGTTCTTGGGAGGTCTGATCTGGCTAAAGTGTATGTTGAACCCGTGAGAGAAGCCGATGGCCGCCCCGTCCCGGAGGTTCGGTTTGATTTCATTCTCGAACACTGACGGCTGGGTCTCATCGGGCAGCAGTATATGCACTACGTCCGCCTGGCGGACGGCGTCGGCTACCGTGGCCACCTTGAGCCCATCGTTCTGAGCCCTCTGCCAACTGGGTCCCCCGGGCCGCAGACCGACAACGACGTTAACCCCGCTGTCATTAAGGTTCTGTGCCTGGGCGTGCCCCTGGCTGCCATAACCTATCACAGCTACCGTTTTGCCATTGAGGACACCTAGATCGGCGTCCCGGTCGTAGAAAATCCTTGCCATTCTTCTTCGTCCCCCTCCTCATTGACTGTACAGATGCAACGGGCGCCCCTGTTCAGGGCGATTTTGCCCGTTCTCACCACTTCCCTAATGCCATAGTCCTGCAGCAGTTCCAAAAGGGCATTGATTTTGTCTTCCTCGCCGCTTACTTCAATGACGAGGGTTTCCTTGCCTACGTCAATGACGTTGGCGCGAAAGACATCGACTATCTGAATGATCGCCGCACGGTTTGAGGCCTCGGCCTGGACTTTGATCAGCGCCAGTTCGCGTGAAACGGTATCTTCCTGTTTAATCGCTTCTACGTGGAGCACCTCAATCAATTTGTCCAGCTGGTTGACGACCTGTTGTACGGTGCGGTCGTCTCCTTCTATTACGATGGTCATGCGGGAAACGGCCGGGTCTTCCGTCGGTCCCACGGCGAGGCTTTCGATGTTGAACCCGCGCCGCCGGAAGAGCCCCGCTACCCTGGCCAGCACCCCTGCCCTGTTTTCCACTAGTACCGCCAGTGTTTGACGCATCGCTACCACCCCTTGAGTAAACTCATAAACAAAAAACCCGCCCCCAGCAGAAGGGACGGGGTAGGAACCCGTGGTACCACCCTTGTTGAGTCTCTCTGCTGATAACGGCGTAACCGGATAAGATGACCCGGCCAAACCGGCCGCCCTTAATCCTGATAGGAAGGATTCCCTGATCGGTTTCGGGGCGGCTGCTCAGGGAGGAGTTTCAACCTGGGAGTCACCGGTTCGCACCCTCCACCGGCTCTCTGAGGACAACCCACCTTTGAAACCTTGGGCAATTATAGCAGAAGTAATCGTAATTGAGAAGAGTCCCCTGAGCGGCGTAGATCGGCTAAACAGAAGGCTATGCTATAATGTTCTGAATAATTTTTGAAATGGAAAAGATCCGGTATGGGGATGGAAGCGAGGTCCGTTGAAACGGGAGAAACCTTAACCTTTGAGGACCTGGGCCGACGTGCGAGCCGTTACCTTAGCCAAGAGGATTTGGCTTTGCTCGACAAGGCCTACAGGTTCAGCCGCCTCGCGCACGAGGGGCAGAGGAGGCGTTCCGGAGAGGAATTCATCCAACACCCGCTCAGCGTGGCTTACATTTTGACCGACCTCGAACTCGACATCCATACCCTGGCAGCCGCGTTGCTTCACGATGTCCTGGAGGATACAGAGGTTACCGCCGAACAGATGGAGATCGAGTTCGGCAAGGAGATTACCCAGCTGGTCGACGGTGTCACCAAACTGGGGAAGTTCCAGTTCCGCACCCGCATGGAAGAACAGGCCGATAACCTGCGCAAGATGTTCCTTGCCATGGCCCGTGATATCCGCGTCATTTTGATCAAACTGGCTGACCGCCTGCACAATATGCGCACCCTTGGTTCGCTTTCAGAGGCAAAGCAACGGGAGATTGCCCAGGAAACCCTGGAAATCTTCGCCCCGCTAGCCCACCGCCTGGGGATCTTCCGGTTCAAATGGGAACTGGAAGACCTGGCCTTCCGTTACCTGGACCCGGAACACTACCACGACCTGGCGAGGCGCATCCCTATGAAGCGCCGCGAACGGGAGGAGAAAGCACGGCAGCTCATGGCCATTCTCAAAGAAAAACTGGAGGAGGCTGGCTTAAGGGCGGACATCCAGGGCAGGGCGAAACACCTCTACAGCATCTACGGCAAGATGTCCGGGGGCCGGGATTTGGCGGAGATATACGACCTGGTGGCCGTGCGGGTAATAGTCGACACCATCAAGGACTGCTATGCCGTCCTGGGGATAGTCCACGCCCTCTGGCACCCCATACCGGGCCGTTTCAAGGACTACATCGCCACTCCAAAATCGAACATGTATCAATCCCTGCATACCACGGTCGTGGGTCCCGACGGGGAGCCCTTTGAGATACAGATAAGGACCGTAGAAATGCATCGCACGGCGGAATACGGCATTGCCGCCCACTGGCGCTACAAGGAAGGGGACAGGGAGCAGAACGATCTGGACCAGAAGCTCTCCTGGTTGCGCGAGATTCTGGAATGGCAGAAGGACCTCCGGGACGCACGCGAGTTCATGGATACCCTGAAGATCGATATGTTCACCGACGAGGTCTTCGTGTTCACCCCGCGCGGCGACCTGATAGACCTCCCGGCAGGCTCCACGCCCATTGATTTTGCCTATAGGATCCACAGCGAGGTAGGGCACCGCTGCGTGGGGGCCAAGGTCAATGGCCGCATAACCCAGCTCGATACCCCCCTGAAAAACGGGGACATAGTGGAGATCCTCACCAGCAAACAGAGCCCCGGTCCCAGCCGGGACTGGCTTAACATCGCCAAGACCAGCAACGCCAAGAACCGAATCAGGCAGTGGTTCAAGCGTGAGAAACGCGAGGAGAACCTGGAAACCGGCCGTGATCTAATTGAACGGGAGATCAGGCGTAACGGCTTGGACGTAGAACAGTTGCTGAGAGAGGAATGGCTGGAAGAGGTCAGGAAAAGGTTCAATCTAACCTCTGTCGAGGAACTCTGGGTCTCGGTCGGTTTTGGGGGCCTGACGGCTCAGCAAGTGGTCGGCAGGTTGAGGGACTTCCATATAAAGGAACAGGAGAAGCAAGCGCCCCCGCTTCAGCCGCCCCCGAGGAGGTCGCGCAAGGTCGACGGAGGGGCTGCCGCGGAAGGGATCAGGGTAAAGGGTATCGACAACATCGCCGTCCGCTTCCCGAGGTGCTGCAACCCCGTTCCCGGTGACGAGATACGTGGCTATATAACCAGGGGACGCGGCGTTTCCATACACCGCGCGGATTGCGCCAGCCTGGCCAGCCATCTCCGGGAGGAGAGTCAGGACGGGCGTCTTATCGAGGTCAGCTGGGATGAGGTCGAGGCCCGTTACTACCCGGTGGAGATCCAAATAAACGCGCTGGATAGGCCGGGGCTCCTGTCGGATGTTGCCCGGGCCGTGGCCGAAACCCATACGAACATCATCTACTCCCGCACCTGGGCACACCGCAACCGTGTTGCCACGATCGACATGCTTATCGAGGTCAAGAGCCTGGACCAGCTTGATTCAATTTGCAACAGGATCGAAAAGGTCCGCGACGTCTTGAGTGTGGAGAGGGTTATACGACAAGGGCAGGGGAAGTAACGTGCGCGCGGTCCTGCAAAGGGTTGCCAGGGGTTCGGTGCAGGTCGATAGTTTATTGGTGGGGTCCATAGAACAGGGTCTGGTCGTGCTGCTGGGTGTGGGGGCGGGTGACACCGTGGAGGATGCCCGTCAAATCGCAGAGAAGATCGTGAACCTCAGGATTTTCTCCGATGAAAGCGGCCGGTTTCAGTATTCCCTCCGGGATGTCGGCGGTGGGGTATTGGTTGTCTCTCAGTTCACCCTGTACGGTGACTGCCGCCGGGGGCGCAGGCCCGATTTCACCGCCGCCGCCCGTCCCGCCGAGGCCTTTGCGCTGTACGACGAGTTTGTGGCGATCCTCAGGGGTATGTCCATCCAGGTGGAAACGGGCGTTTTCGGCGCGCACATGCTGGTCAGCATCGATAACGATGGACCTGTTACACTGATAATTGACTCGCGCGGTTAAGGGGGCATTGCTGGTGGAGAAGAAGGTTTCCGGAAGAAACAGGCCTGAGGTGAAGGCCAAAGTGTGGACTTTACCATTAGGCTATCTGAAGACCAACTGTTACATAATTGCACCCGAGGGGTTTAGGGACGCGGCGGTTATCGACCCGGGTGACGAGTGCGAGAAAATCGTGGCCGTGCTTAAAGAGAATGGCCTGTTCGTGCGCTTAATCCTCCTCACACACGGGCACTGGGATCACATAGGGGCCGTGGCCGATCTCTTCGATTACGCCCTGGCCGAAACGGAGCGAGGGGCGGGGAACAAGGGCCGCCTGCACAGCCTTGGCGGGGGCACCGTCCCGGCGATCCTGCTTCACGAAAGCGATGAAGGCCTGCTCGAAGAGGGTTCCCCGAGGCCCATTACCCCGGCTGGTTTTCTGGAACACGGGGATCAGTTGCGGATTGGCCCG
>DYIG01000108.1:0-3637 GCA_020723725.1 Thermaerobacter marianensis
GGAACCATTAACAAAAGGTTCTAGGATAGCTTCCGCCAGCCGTGCTCGTCCCGTTTCAAATCGTAATTGGTTTTTATCAAGACCGAAGGACTTTATACGATTCCAGATGTTCTCAACTAATTGATGATGAACTAGTTTCTTATTCGTAAGCTCCAACAAATCATTGTACACGGTCATTAGAAACTCCCCACTAGATAACCCTCCGGTTAGCCCAGCATCTATAAGGATTTCTTCTATTGACCAATCATCTCTCTGAATCATAAGTTCTGCGAATGATCTGGCACCATCAGACTTTAGGAGACCGTAATCGGCACAACGACGTTGCCAGGTTTTAGCCTTTAAGGAAGACGCCCGCTCAAGTAAGCTATCTAATCTCTCTCGAATGAGATTAAAGGAAGGGGAATCGACAGGGTAGTTTTTCAGAAAGACATATAGCAACGGAAGTATAGTAGAGGTCCTAGGCTGCTCGCCTAACCAATTTAGGTAAGCACCCATAAATGTATTGTCATCTGCCAAATGCGGTTTTGGGCCATAAAATAGCACATGGGGCGTACGCCTAAGATGTCTGACTGCAATGGATTCCAGAGAAAAATCCCTGTCCCAATGATCGCGGATAATACTTAGCGTTTCTCCCAGATCAAACGGTGGGACAAAATAATTGTAATACCCCAGCTTTTCTTCAACGAATTTCTTGGCCTCTGAAACCCTTTTAGGAAGTGTAGAGAAAGTTATAATAGGGCCTTGCCAAAACGTGACTAACTGCTGAATCCGGGCCAAGGCATTACCGGGCATCTTTTTGTACCACTACGGATTTCTTGAGCCTTTCCTGCACCCGTTCCATGGCTCCTGGGTCAGTCGGGCTTACCATTACGAAACGCAAATCTATTCGCCGATTCTCCTGCCGGGCAGTAGCATCCGTATTAGGTATTACCGGTCGGCGATGGGCATAACCGCTTACACTAAAAATGGGCTGGTCTTTGTAATTACGTAGTTGGTCTAACCCCGGCTGCACACCAACTATTGTTTGGTAAGTGCGAATTGCACGTGCCGTTGATAGTGTCCAATTATCAGGGAAAGCAGGCGTGCTAATGGGGATGTCATCCGTATGGCCCTCTATAAATACAGCCTCCAATTTGCCAGTACGGCCTGACTCACACCCCACTAGAGTTTCATCCAATTTGCCAGAATAACAGGGTAACACGGTAGCCAACACATCGGCCAATCTGCTTAGCTTTTGCTTCCCTTCAGTCCTTAGGGTAGCGCTGCCAGAGGGGAAGAGAATGGAGTCTGGCAGACGTAATATACCTTGTTCATGATCTATCGTTACTTGTACTCCAAGTTTTTTTAGACAAGAACTGATTTCCTCTAATAGCTGCTGACGCACCTTGTTTGTATCCTTAACAGTTTCACTAAATTCTTTCAAACTATCTATTTCCTGTTGATATTCTTTTTGCTTTCGACTGTGAGCCTCTGCTTCAGTTTTAAAGTCCTTTTCTTGAATCTTAAATTCCAATACAAAGGCCATCAAAGTTAGAATAAATAAAAAAATAAGCCCTGCCATCAAATCACTTACAGAAACAAGGTAGTTCTCTGAATTACTATCAAGTGGAGCCAAAGGCTTAGCAGATCTAACCATTACCTAGCACCACCTGAGGATGGATCCTTATGTTCGACTAATACTTCCTGCAGATTCGTAATTGATTCCTCAAACTCCCCGATAGCTCCGCCTAAATCCTGGATCGCTTTTCCGAATAAGGAATCCATTTCGTGCGCAAATTTTTGGACGCGGTCTATGTAGCCTTGAACACCTGAGTTCATGACCTCAAAGGCATTTGCTAACGATTCATCAAGCCCTTCGAAGCGCACACGCTGATCATCCCAAACCTCTGTAATACGGTCGGTATGACGTTTTAGGGAAGCTGAAGTCTCGACCATTTGATTAGACACCGTTTGTAAAGCCAATATACCATCAGCAAATGATTCAAGCAGACTATTCATCTTTTCAGTCGCCCCAGAAAGTCCCCTTATAGAGAAATGCACTTTTTCATGGGTATCCTGCAAATGAGATAGAGAGGCTGCGACTTCACCAGTTGCTTTTGACGAGATATCTACCCAACGTTCACCCATGCGTTGTCCCTCTTGCATAGTCTCCCGTGCCATTTCGACAACCTTACTAAGGCTTTCGATAGAGTCCTGTAATGGTGCTATTCCTGTGGCGAGTTGTTTAGTCATATCTTCAGTTCCTTGCAGAAAGGCGATGAGACCGCATTCCAATCCATCCAATAAGCCCTGCCTACTTTGGGCTAATGCCTCTGAGATTGATCTAAGGCCCTCATTCAACCCCTCCATGGTACCAGCAAGGGCTTTCATTTCTGTCCCCGTCGCACCAATAAGGGTTGATCTAAATTCGTCAATCATATTTTTTAAGGCTTGCTCATTTGAAGATGCCCGATCGGTTCGTAACCCTTCAACGGCATGAATTAACTTGTCCAAAGCCGGTGACAAACGGCCTGCAAGTTTTTCATCTAAGGCAGTAGCGATAGATACCGCCAATTCGTTATTAAATCTGCGCAATTCCCTTGTCTGCGACTGTGCTTCGTTTAATGCCCGATGGCTTAATTGCTCAATAGAGATGTATAAAACTCGTTCATTTAAGAGTTTATTAAACTCGCCGATCACTTTTTGTATGGAATGGATCCACGATTTTTCAAGCGTAGAAAACGCAATTGAACACCCGAGACCTACAATGCTGGTCCAAAAGGCAGCAGACGCCCCACCGAGGAGCTGGCCTAAGGCCTGACGCATCAGATTCATGTCGTTAGATGCAAGGCCTTCCTGAGCCAAATAAATACCAGCTACTAAACCTATAAAGGTTCCTAAGATTCCAGCACCAGTAAGGTAATTAGGAAACGCGTTATAAAACCGCAGATCTAGGTTTCTTTGAATTACGGTGGCATCATTAAACACTACATGAGCACCGACGGTTTGATAGATTACAGTGTTGGCCTCATCCTCAGGAAGAATCAAAGTTTCTGCGTATTCTTGCCATAGCGGACCGATCACAGAATGGTCTTTGGACCAGGAATTAAACTCTTCAAAGTGGTTAGCAAATTCCTGCGGGGTGCCATATTCTTTTATTTTGTCTTTTGCTTCCTCCAAAGAGAGGATGTCCCGAATTCCGTGGAATTTGAGGTGGCGGCCCCTCACCCCCGTTTGGTAAAACGGGGTAAGGGAAGAAAAGGAGGAGCCGCCAATGAAAGAGTACCACGGGAAAGGGAAGCGGAACCAGAGGGCAGTTGGGCGGGAAGCGCCACGCCTCCCTGCACGGGTGATGGTCAGTCTGGCTGAGGTGGCGGGGGCAGCCAAGGAGGGCCTGCTGGCGCTGTCGGTCGCGGTGGGCATGCGGGTACTGGGCACGATCATGGAGGAAGAGGTCACCGAGGTGGCAGGCCCCAAAGGGAAACATAACCCGGAACGGAAAGCGAGCCGGCATGGTCAGGAGAAGGGGTATGTGGTGCTGGGTGGCCGACGGGTGACGGTGGGCCGGCCGCGGGTACGGACGCGGGACGGGCGGGAGGTCCAGCTTGAGAGCTATGCCTTCTTTCAGCGGGAGGATCTGCTAACCCAGGCGGCCTTG
>DYIG01000108.1:3737-5985 GCA_020723725.1 Thermaerobacter marianensis
ATCCAGCGGACCAAGACGGCGCTGGCCGAGCTTCTGAGCCGGCCGCTGGCGGACTTGCGCATCCTGGCGCTGCTAATCGACGGGGTGGGCATGGCTGAGCATACCTGCGTCGTGGTCATGGGGATTGATGCCGACGGCAAGAAGCACGTCTTGGGCCTGCGGGAGGGGGCCACGGAGAATGCCACCGTCTGCCGCGCCCTCCTGTCGGACTTGGTGGAGCGAGGTCTACGCTACGAGGACGGGCTCCTGGTGGTCATGGACGGTTCCAAGGCCCTGCGGGCGGCGGTGCGGGACACCTTCGGCGGTTGCGCCGCAGTGCAGCGCTGCCAGGTACACAAGAAGCGCAATGTCCTGGACCACCTGCCGGAGAAGGAGCGTTTGTGGGTGAGTCGGAAGCTGGATCAGGCGTGGCGGGAAGCGAACCCGGACAAGGCTCGGGAGTCCTTGAAGTCTCTGGCCTCCGCCCTGGAACGGAACCACCCCGGGGCCGCCGCCAGCCTGCGGGAGGGGCTGGAGGAAACGCTGACGGTGGCCCGTCTGGGCCTGCCTCCGACGCTGCGGCGGACGTTGCGGTCCACCAACCCGATCGAGTCCGCCTTCGAGACGGTGCGCCGAGCGAGCCGGAACGTGAAGCGCTGGCGGAACGGTTAGCAGGTGCTTCGGTGGGCGGCGGCCGGGCTTCTGGAGGCCGAGGGACGTTTCCGCCGGATTCAGGGCTATCGGGAGCTTCCGACCCTGACAGAGGCGTTGCGGCGATATGTCAGCGGCGAGAATCACGAGCTTGACACTCATCAGGCTATTGCATGAAAATGGAGGTGTCTGCCATCTTCAAAATTCCACGAGGAACGGGACAAGCTCGGTGTGGGAGACGGTACAGGAATGGCTGCCGGCGTTGCTCCAGCAATTGCCCGCCGTGCGTCAGGATGCCGACGATGAAGACCGTAACGACAAAGGCATGGAGCCATGACCAATCAAGCCGCCGATGTTCGGCCCCTCTGGCGTGTTCGATCCCGCGACCTATGAGCCGCGCTCGGGCAAGACCTTCTGGATGGCCGCAACGGACGTGAGTTCGCTGGTGGGCAAGGAGGCAGCAGCCGACACGCTCATCGGCAACTGCACGACCGCACGACCAGCCTCCCGTTCAAATTCGAGTTAGAACTCATATCCAGCCTGTCTGGGGGCACTGTGAAAGAGGGATCTCCGATGACTGTTGAATCGAGAATATTTTCTGTAGCCGAGTATGTTCAGCCGTCCGAAGGCGAGCCTATTCGTTCCGTTGTGCTTGAAACCCGAGACTCAATTATCGTGGTTTGGCATGTCCATCCCGGGCAGGAAATTGCGGCTCACATTCATCCTCACGGCCAAGACACGTGGATTGTTTTGTCGGGAATGGCTGATTACTTTCAGGGCAATGGGATTGTTCGTGCCCTCAGGGAAGGTGAGATAGCCGTGGCAAGACCGGGCCAAGTGCACGGGGCGCGAAATACAGGTACCGAGCCATTTGTGTTCGTCTCGGTTGTGGCATCAGCCAATGCCGGTTTCGTATTGGCTGAGCGATAGAGCCCAATCTCTGGAGTTGGTCCAATGAGCGGTCGGGGAGATAGGTAACAGACATGCAGCGGACACGGCTGCTAAACCAGGTCGCAAACCTCCTTGCGTCGCAGCGTGCCGCAAGCGACGCGATCAATCGAATGGGGTCGGCATGAGACTGAACACCATCCAGTTCCCGACCGCGTAGCCGCCTGTCCTGCCGATCAGGTCTTGACCATCGACGCCTGGGATCAGTCCTGAATGTTCTTGGAGACCACTACGTTATGAGCCGCAGCCGCCGCAAAACACCCATCGTCGGGCACACGACCTGCGGCAGCGAGCGCGAGGACAAGAAGCTCTGGCATCAGCGCTGGCGCACCCGTGAGCGCACGGCGCTGACCAGCGCGTCGCCCGAAGCCCTGAGCGCCCATCTGCCCCTGCTGGAAAACCAGGCCAGCAGCGTCTGGTCGATGGGCAAGGATGGCCGCTCCTACTGGCCCGTCAAGCGCCAGGCCGCCACGGCGGATCGCATCGCCAATCACAAGGGACGCAACCCGCAAGAACGCGCCTCCCTGAAAAAGCGCCTGCTGCGCAAGTGGATGAGCAAATGAAGCTCTCCTTCCATCAGCACATTGCGCTGTTCTGGATGATCGGTGCTCCGGGCGTCTTCGCGCCCGTGATCGAGAACGCCAAGCGGCCCGATGCCGGCGCCGTCATG
>DYIG01000109.1 GCA_020723725.1 Thermaerobacter marianensis
ACACCTATCACATAAATATAGGGCTGCCAGCGAGCCATCACGGATGAGTACCCTTGCTTGAAATAAAGGGCCAAAAGGTGATACGTGTAACCCATAAAGGAGAGGGCCACTGCGCCAAGAACGCCATGGTAATGCGCAGGGATGCGCAGGTTCTGCTCCATAAGTCCTTTAATGGCGATAGCGCCACCGATAGCGAAGACAAACATGCCCGCCCATACGGAGACGACCGTAGCATCTCCCCATCCGGATCGGTCACGCCAGGAAGCAATAACAGACATCAAAACCAGAAGCGCCACAGCACCGGTCGGTATGCCCAAGCCATAGGCCATTACGTTACTCATAAGAGGGTTGACAGTTAGCTCAATGGGGTCCATGACCGCCGTTGCCCAGAGCCCTGAGATAATTCCGGGGACATATAGGTATATGGCGGTGCTGGCCAAGTTCTTATTGGCAAAAGCCCCGCCCATGCGTTCCAATAGCATCTGCCAGATTGTGACCATCGCTACTACATGTGCAAATTGGAGGATATGCCCAGAGCCCCAGAAAAGGGCCCGTATCACCAACTCGGCATCCTTCTCGGATCCGGTTAACCGGGCACCCGCAAACACCAGGCTGAGCAGAACGGCCACAATAGCTAACGCAGAGACCCCTACTCCCGCTGAAGCCGCTGATCGACCAGCTTGGCGCAAACCGTGCCATGCAGCAGGGACAGCCATAAGAGCCGTCCCTACTGCGAAGATAATCAGTCCCACTGAGAACCAAACATTTCTGATATAGGGGACATAGTGGCTCAGCACGGGCGTCCCCTTGCCACTTAGGGCCGCGATACCCGCCACTAGAACCCCAAGCGTGCAAAAAAGGAATGCCGGACGCTCAAACCGCGCTAGGGATTCCCCGAGAACATGGCGCCAAAGAACCATCTCAAGCAGAACAAACCAGACAACCAGCGAGAAATCCACATGTCCAACGAGTGCTGTATAGAAATAGGACTTTCCTGCATACGGCTCCAGCGCAGGGATCCTGGCGACCACCACGAGTATGGAAAACAGACCCGCCAGGGCAAGTGCAACCGTCGCCAGTAGCAGCCATTGTCTCAGGGAACTAACCGTTTTCATTTTACCCACCACGCCGTTGCCAACCACTTCAGGTTACCGAGGAAGGCAATAGCAAAAACGGTCAGGAAAATCAGGACCAAAACCATTGTTCCCGGTGTTTCAATACCGTGTTCCTTTTCATTTCCCTTGCCGCTCATTTGTAAAAACCCCCTTAGGTTACAGGCTTGGAGCTATGCCTGTTCCCGCATCGGGTGCAGGCGCCGAAACGGGATAAGTCAGATCCTTAGGCGAATCCATACGCTTCCCAAAGAAGACGGTCACCACTGCAATAAGGCAGTAAAGCGCACCGCCGATGGCCGCAATGATCGCGCTGATGCCCATAAGGGCAAGCCACATGTAAGCGGCCGGGTTAACCTCGACTCCGAAAGGCGCGCCACTAAAAGCAATGTCCCAGTGACGGCGAGGAACCCCATACGAACCAGCCAGCATCATGGTTGCGGAAAGACCTGCGACACCAAGGCCAAAAAGCCATACCTGAAGGTTGGCCAGTTTGGGGAAAGCGATCTGTCGCCGGAAAATCAACGGAACGATGTAGTAGCTGAGAGCCATGAAGGCCAGGGTCGTGCCACCCACAACCGTCCCGTGGAAGTGGCCGGTGATACGGTAGGTGTTATGGGCGATGATGTTGACCTGCTCCGTTCCCAGGATAGGACCTGTGAGTCCGCCCAGGAAACCAAAGACGAAAACCGAGAGCGCCATACCAGCAACAGCCGGGTTCCCCCAGGGCGCCTTACGCAACCACTCAAAGAGGCTCTTGTTATAACCCTTCCTCCTCTGAGCCAGCTCAATGGCCGCTGGAACGGTGTAAGCATGGATCATGCTGGCCACGACCGCGAGGTACATGGCGTAGCTGGTGTTCCAGACCTTCCATGTCGAGCTGACACCGGGGTCAACCAGGAGGTGGTGGGCGGAAGCCAGGTTGATGAACAGGATGTACAGCAGGAAGGCACCGCGGCAAACCTTCTCATTGACAGGCTTGGAACCCACCGTAAGGGTGCCTATCAGATACCAGATGGAAATCATGGCCGCCACATTAATCTGCTGAGAAGGGTGTCCAAGGCCCCACCATACAGTACGGTAAATCGCTGGGTCGATGCCGGGCAACAACCCGATGGACCAGAGGAAGGTCGGAACGTAAATGGCAGCGCCATGCGCCAGGGTGAAAATAGCTATGATGGCAGCGGCGGTCAAACCAAAGGTAAAAAGAGGAACGGAGCCCTGATAGGTCTTCTCCCTCTTGGCAACAACCAGCGTGGCGAAGAACAAGATGACCGCCAGCAAAGCCCCCACGGCGAACAGGATGACGCCCAGATAATACATGGGTTCGGCCTTGAGAGGCGGGTAGGATGTCATAAGCACATCAGCTTTCCCACGTAATATGGACACATTGACAAGCAAGGCCCCCGCCACCATAAGGATAAACGCCAGCCATCCCACTTTCGGAGCGGCGATACGGCTATTGAGAACAACAGCCGAACCAAAATAGAGGCCCGCGACTTCAAAGAAAATGATCCAGAAAATGAGCATGTTCAGCCCGTGACCGCTCAAAGCCCGGTAGTACCATGCCGCATCAAGCAAGTGAACAGCCGGCCACCGTGTCAAAGCCACCAGCAGGCCGTAAATCCCACCTATGAGAACGCAGACAACAGCCGCAACGGCGTTGACCCTTATCAGCCATTCAGCCGGACGGTGAACACGAAAACCTGTTACATCACAGGTCCTGAAGGCTTCATTCGAAGCAGACATTAAATCCCCCCCCCTTACTCGACGATGATCTTGCCAACCATCGCGTGATGGCCTATGCCGCAGAATTCATTGCAAACAACTTCGAAGGTTCCTGTTTCCGTGGGCGTCATCGTCAGAACGTAGTCGTAACCGGGCAGCACCATGAAGTTCATATTTGTTGGCTGCAGGGAAAAACCGTGTTGAACGTCCATAGAGGACAGATGGAGCCTGTATGTTTCGCCCTTCTTGAATTTCAACACCGGTGTCCACTGGAACTGACGCGCGAGGAGAAAGACATCACTGCCAGGAGGCGGGGCCACGACCGGAATACCCGCATCCTCACCTACTTTGTATTGCTCGATCATACGGTTGGTAAGCTCTTGAAACTTCTCTGGCGAAACCTTGTAGGTCTCACTTGAAGGGTTCTGTTTCCCGTAATAGTGCCACCAAGGCATCATTACGAAGAGAAAAATAGCCCACATGAGTGCAATGATGATCCAGATCTTCTCGCCCTTATCGACGGGCTTCCACCATACGCGTTCCACGTTTATACTCATTGCTTCACCCCCCCGAGCGTAGAAAACTACCTATCTAATTGATTGGCAGCGGTTTGACCATAAGGATCTCCACCAGGCCCCAGACCGTGTATGAAAGAACTGGAATAACAAAACCGAGAATAAGCAAGAGAACCCAATTGTCAAAAAAACCCTGAATGCGAGGCACTTCCTCCCCTGAACCGCCCCTCTTTTCGGCCATAACTCACCCCTCCCCCCTTTCCAGTAAAA
Source organism: Thermaerobacter marianensis (assembly GCA_020723725.1). Taxonomy (GTDB): domain Bacteria; phylum Bacillota; class Sulfobacillia; order DYIH01; family DYIG01; genus DYIG01. The sequence continues at coordinate 3,626 of DYIG01000109.1, forward strand.
TTATAGTGGGGTTGTTGCCCCCTCCATCTGTAACCTAAATCACATTTTAAATGATATAACCAATTTTTTGATTAATTAAATATGTCTATTTATTAAATAGAACCGGGGAAATTGATTAGCCATGGCCAGGAAAGGTAGGCTACAATTGGTCTGTCAACATACCCGGAAGGAGGCAGTCTATTGTCTTTTCGGCTTGTGGTTCTCGATATGGACGGAACCCTTTTAACAGACAAAAAAACCATAACACCCCGCACCAAAATCGCCATTCAAAAAGCCTTGCAACGGGGGGTAAAAGTCGTTTTGGCCACTGCCAGGCCCTTCTGCTCGGCGCGCCCGTTCGCCGAGGACCTCGGTTTGAATACCCCGCTTGTATGTTATAATGGGGCTTTAGTGCGAAACATGCCTGACGGTGAATTGGCTTCCCAGACACCGATACCTACCGCGATTTCCGCTGAAATGGCCCGTTTCTGTCAGCAAAGGGGCCTCTACATGAAGGTTTTCGGTGACGACATCTTCCACGTGCAAACAGAAACAGAAGAAACCCTGCGTTACTCCCCCCGCTATGGGGTACCCTATAAAGCCGTTGGGAATATGCCTGAATTCATTGAAAACCGGGGACTGGAGCCTTACTCCTTCGTCGTGCATGGCCATCCGGAGGAAATCCCCGGCCTCAAGCAGGAAATGGAAGTCCTGTGGTCGGGAGAGATCATCGGTGACTGCCCAAATGAACACGCCATTCACTTTACGAGCTCCCGCACTTCAAAATTAGAGGTTGTTCGGAACCTTGCCGAGCGCTGGGACATCTCGCCCGAGGAAACACTGGCTATAGGTAATGGCGGAAACGACCTGGGGGTAATTTTATGGGCAGGATTGGGGATCGCCGTCGCCAATTCCCCCGATGACCTACTTGCAAAGGCTGACCGGGTTACCGCATCAAACAATGATGAAGGCGTTGCCCTGGCTCTGGAAGAACACCTGCTCCTGGAGGGAGTGGCCTAGGATGGGTTTGTCAGGCAAGGCAAAGGCTTTCGCGGGTTTCGTGGCTATCGAACACACCCTTTTCGCACTCCCGTTTGCCTATGCCGGAGCCATCCTTGGGGCGGGCGGGTGGCCGACAGCAAGCCAGCTACTTTGGATCACCGTAGCCATGGTGGGCGCCCGTAACGCCGCTTTGGGGCTAAACCGGATCATTGACCGCCATATCGATGCCCGCAACCCGCGCACCTGTTCTAGACACCTCCCTGCGGGGAAACTCAGCTATGCAGAGGCTATAGCCTTCACCATAGCTTCGTTGGGTCTTCTTGTGCTGGCTGCTTGGATGCTTAACCCACTGTGCGTAAAACTCCTGCCCCTGGTGATCCCCCCGTTAGTTCTCTACCCCTATGCCAAAAGGTTCACCTGGACGTGCCATTACTGGATGGTGCCGGCACAATTCTTCGCCCCTTTCGGCGGTTGGGTGGCAGTCCGCGGGGAGATCGGCCCCGAGGCACTCATTCTTGGGCTGGCCGTAGGGCTTTGGATTGCTGGCTTTGACATCTTCTATGCCCTGCAAGACATCAAATTTGACCGTGAAAACGGCCTCTTTTCTATCCCCGCATCGTTGGGAATCAATAAGGCCTTATGGGTTGCCCGCCTGACACACCTCGTGGTAATAGCCCTTCTGGTTTGGCTTTACTATCAGGCACATATCAGCCTGGCCTACCTGCTTGCAGTTCTCCTCGCAGCCACTATTCTAGTTTTCCAGCATCTCATGATCCGTTCTCCTGAGGATACGGCAAGGGCTATCAAAGCCTTCAACCTGAACCTGGTAGTTGGTCCCCTCCTCTTCGCCGGAATCGTTGCCGGGGTGTTGAATCTCAAATGAAAAGGGTCGTGGTGGGCATAACCGGCGCCAGCGGCAGCATTTACGGGGTCAGGATTGTGAAGGCCCTCCTGGAAGGTCTATGCCGTGTCGATCTCATTATCACCAAAGCCGGAATGGCCGTTCTAAGGGAAGAAGTACCCGCATCTACTTATGAATGGCTCTTGGAACCACGGCAAAACCTTGCCCTGCACCCGAACGAGAACCTCTTTAGCGATATAGCAAGCGGCTCGGCAATGTTCCATGCCCTTGTTATAGCCCCCTGCAGCATGGACACGATTTCTGCCATAGCGACGGGCAGGTCTGAGAACCTGGTGGAACGTGTAGCTGACGTAGCCATCAAGGAACGCAGGCAGTTACTGGTGATACCACGAGAGACCCCTCTGAGCACTATTCATCTGCGTAATATGCTTACAATTGCGGAAGCAG
>DYIG01000110.1:0-3828 GCA_020723725.1 Thermaerobacter marianensis
CCGCAGGGACGAGCGACGATGAGAGCCGGGCAGATGGGCCTTTTTCACCGGGCCTTTGGCTCTGGCCTTAAAAAGCGGATAACCTCAGTTGCCTATTCCGGGTGACGCTGAGTGCCTTACCCCGGTTCATATGGCGCAGGGTGGTATGTCTGCTGCTCCTGCGCAGCTTTTGCCTGTACATGGCTTTATCTGCTTTGATCAGGATGTCTTCCAGCGTGTCTCCGGGACCGAGTTCTGCCAGTCCATAACTAACCGAAATATCCACGTCAATATCCAGGAACTCATTTAAACCCGACATAAGACGGCCAAGTCTCCTCATAAGGCCTTGCGCCTGGCTCAGCCTGGTATGTGGCAGCAAAAGCAGGAACTCGTCACCGCCATACCTTATGGCTATATCCGTTTGACGGGTGTATGAACGCAATAGGTTGGCGATGTGTTGCAGGACCTTGTCTCCCACGTCGTGCCCGCAACCATCATTTATGTTCTTCATGTTATCAACGTCAAGCATGCAAATGGTGGCTTGAACCACACCATTGCTATGCTCATTTTCGGACTGAACGGTCGTAACCATTCGGTTCCATTCTTCCCTGAGCCGGAAGCGATTCCCCAGCCCGGTGAGGGCGTCAGTGATGGCCTGCTGTTTCCACTGCCGAACCTGTTCTTCGAAATGACGGCGAAGCTCCACGTGCTTGCTTACGTCATGAAGCATTATCAGCACTGATTTCGGGCTACCGGGAATTTCGGGCAAAGGCACTCCGGTGATTTCAGCTATCCACGGCTTGTTCTCGCCCTTTTTGCAGGAGAGGTGGAGGGTGGTCTTGGACTCGGATAGAAGCTCCAAGAAGAACTCGCAGGACGGGGAATTACCGTTGGCGATTTCAGGCCTGCAGTTCAGGACGGAACATATGTTCAAGGGCCCATCGCCCCGGTTTTCGGAGTTCAGTCCCAACAGCGCGTCGGCGGCATGGTTGGTGGCAAGGATGAGCCCCGTATTGTCCGTAACAATCATTGCTTGTGGGGAGTAGGAGAAGGCAAGACCCAGTGATTCTAATATCGTCATTGAATTCCCCTCCCTTTGGCAACCAATTGGATTTTAATAATAAGTTGGTTTCCATATCGCGAAAACCCTGCAGGGTTTTTATAGTCATAAAGGACTATTTCCGTGTTCATGTACCCCATGGTGGTATTTTAACTCTGGGCATACGGGATAGGGTCAGCGACCCCCGCTTCCTTGAAACCCTTGAGCCGCAGGCGGCAGGAATCACATTTGCCACACGCCGGCCTTACGCCCATGTAGCAGGAGTGCGTGAGCTGAAATGGAACGCCCAGGGCAACCCCCAGTCGGATTATTTCCTTCTTTGTTAGCCGTTGCAGAGGGGTAAGTATTCTAAAAGGCCTGCCCTCGACCCCGGCTTTGGTGCCCAGATTGATCGTGGTAGTCAGGGCTGAGATGAACTCAGGGCGGCAATCGGGGTAACCCGAGTAGTCGAGGGAGTTAACCCCTATGAAGATATCCGATATCCCCTCGCTCTCGGCGATGGAGGCGGCCAGTGACAGAAATACCAGGTTCCTGCCGGGCACATATGTCACCGGAATATGGGCTCCATGGGGTGTCTGCGGAAAGGGGGCATCGGTTGGCGCTTCGGGGACAGGCGCATCCCCTGTCAGGGCCGAACCGCGGAGTTGAAGCCCAAGTTCCACAACCCGCTGGTCTTCCCGGGGTATCCCGTAGTGTTCACACAGGCTTTTGGCGCACTCCAGCTCCACCTTGTGTCGCTGGCCATATAGGAAGGAAACGGTATACGGTCTGTAACCCTCTGAGACGGTAACGGCGAGACAGGTGGCAGAGTCCAGACCGCCTGATAACAAGATTAAGGCTTTTTTCGTCTTCATGTTCTACCTCCAGGGCTCAAACGCCCCGCTTTTCACCCCAGATGTATTTATGAAGCTGGAGTTGAATCCTGCAATCCAAACCGTCCGCCAGCACCCATTCCGCCAAGAGCGCGGGCTGGAGGGCCTGGTAGACCGGCGAGAGCAAGACCCGACACCGCTGCTGCAGACCCTCCCGTTGGATTAGCCGCAGGGCGGTTAAGTAGTCATCCCTATCACCGATAACAAACTTCACCTCATCCTGCCGGCGAAGCAGCGCCAGGTTATCGGGGTGAATGTGACCCGCATGCCCTGAGGAGGGACACTTGATGTCCATAATCCACCTGTGTCCGGATGATAGGCGCAAACCACTGATGGATAGGGTTCCATTGGTCTCTATAGAAACCTCGTAGCCGGACAGCATGTCCATCAGGTCCTGGAGTTCCGAGAGGTCTTGCATAAGGGGTTCACCCCCGGTGAGGCAGACACGGCGACCAGGGTGCTTGCTTACCTCGCGAAAAACCTCCAATGGAGTCATTTCTTCGCCGGAGTAATAGGCGTATTGGGTGTCACAGTATCGACAACGAAGGTTGCATCCCGTGGTTCGGACGAATACTGTTGGCAGTCCGGCGGAAGTGGATTCCCCTTGTATTGAAAAGAAGATTTCATTAATACGCAAGATCGTCGAGCGTCCCTATGAGGCTAAATGGCACGTCTACCTTCCTCCCAGTCTTGCCGGGTCAAGGAAACGCAGGAATCCGGCGTTTCCCAAAGCAGCACCCTTTCCAGTTCCACGTCACCCAAAACGGGGGCCACTTCTTGATCCCAGGTATCGAAAAACCAGACAACAAGGTTCTCTGCCGTTGGGTTCACCGGCAGGGAGATGTTAAGGTCGTGGTGATCCAGGTAAGGCCCTATAAACCGTTCCATCACGACGGTCTTGAGGGTTTGGAAGTCGACCACCATGCCGGATTCGTTTATGTTTCCGCGGACGGTTATCTCTAGCCTGTAGGTATGTCCGTGCAAGTTGGCACACCTGCCGGGGTGGCCCACTATCCTGTGTGCCGCATCAAATGTGAACACGCGTGTGATTGTAAGTTTCACGACCCTCACCCGCCTTAATTATGGGGCTTGTACCGTTGTGTCTCAACAGGGGGTCGGATACAATTGTGGTCGAGCATCCGCAAGCAAGGAGTCACTTGATTGCAGAACGGTGGCCGGGCGCCAATCCGGCATTTTTCTTTTCAAGGGTGGGGGATATTATGGTAACACGGGTCATCCATACCCAAATAATGGCAGCCAGGGCGGGGCAGGTCACACCGGCCATCATGCGGGTTGCTGAGAGAGAGGGACTGCCCGAGGAACAGGTGCTCGAAGGGGTTGCCAGTGGGGCGATTGCCATACCGGCCAACGTGAATCACGTTTCCCTGGACCCATTGGGCATTGGCCGGGGTTTGAAAACCAAGGTTAACGCCAATATAGGAACCTCGCCGAACTTCCGGGACGTTGAGAAGGAGATGGAGAAGTTAAAGATATCCCTGGAGGCCGGCGCCGACGCCATTATGGACCTGAGCACGGGGCGTTCGGGGGACATCGATCGTTCACGGAGGCTCATGATTGAACGGAGCCCCGTCCCTATAGGAACGGTTCCCATATACCAGGCGTCTGTTGAGGCCACGGAGAAACACGGGAACCCGGCGGCCATGTCGGTGGACGAACTCTTTGACGTTATCGACCGGCAGGCCCGTGACGGGGGGGACTTCATAACGGTCCACTGTGGAGTGACGATTAAGGCCCTTGAGAGGCTGCGGCGCGAGGGACGCGTTTGTGACATCGTCAGCCGCGGGGGCGCCCAGATGGCTGCGTGGATATACCACAACGAAAAAGAAAATCCTCTGTACGAGCACTATGACCGGCTGCTGGAGATCGCCAGGAGGTATGACGTAACCCTTAGCCTCG
>DYIG01000110.1:3838-5805 GCA_020723725.1 Thermaerobacter marianensis
GTGTATAGCCGACGCCACAGACCACGCCCAGATTGAAGAACTCATGACCCTTGGCGAACTTACCAAACGGGCGTGGGATGCCGGTGTTCAGGTCATGATTGAGGGGCCCGGGCACGTGCCCCTTAATCAGATCGAGGCTAATGTGATGTTGCAGAAGAGGCTCTGCCACGGTGCGCCTTTCTACATCCTGGGTATGCTCGTGACGGACATTGGGGCCGGGCATGACCATATAGTTGGCGCCATAGGGGGGGCCGTTGCGGCGGCTGCCGGTGCGGATATGCTTTGCTATGTCACGCCGGCGGAACACCTGGGGTTGCCCGACGCGGATGATGTGCGGGAGGGTATTATGGCCTTCCGCATTGCCGCCCACGCCGCAGATCTGGCCAAGGGCGCAAAGGGTGCTTGGGAGCGGGATCTGGAGATGAGCAAGGCACGTAAGTCGCTGGACTGGGAGAAGCAGATCAGCCTGGCCATCGACCCTCAAAAGGCGCGCCGCTATCGCCAGATCAAGAACCCTGAGAACATGGTGGAATGCACCATGTGCAGCAACTACTGCGCCATGAGGGTTTCCACTGAGGTTCTGGGCGGAGCCGACAAAAAATTGAGCTAGGGGGCTGTTCAGGAATGCGGGAGCAGGTTGAAGAGGCGCTGGAGAAGGTGAGGCCGGCTCTTCAAATGGACGGGGGCGACGTTGAGCTGGTCGATGTGGACGAGGATAACGGGATCGTGAGGGTTCGTCTGGTTGGGGCTTGCGGGGGGTGCTCCATGGCCCTCATGACACTCAAGATGGGCATTGAGCGCACCATCATGGAAGAGGTCCCCGGTGTTCGGGAAGTAGTGGCAATCTGATCACCATTGGAGCAGTGCGGCCGCGGCCGTCAGGCCGCTTCCAAAGGAAACAAGGGCCATGCGCTGACCCGGTTTGATCGGGGAAGAACTAAGGAATTCGTGAAGAGCGATGGGGATGCTTGCCGCAGAGGTGTTCCCATAGCGTTCGAGGTTGAGGATAAACCTATCCGCAGGGACGGATAGTTCCTCACCGAGGGCGGAGACAATGCGGTGGTTAGCCTGGTGGGGGAGGATCCAATCCAAATCGCTTACCCCCAGACCATTTCTTTCAAGGATCTCCATAAGGGATTTTGCCATCAAACGCACGGCCCGCCTGAACAGGAGCGGGCCTTTCATTTTGATTTTGTCCGACTTGCAGGCAATAAGTTCCTCAGTTAGGGGCTGGCGGCTCCCCCCTGCCGGTGCCATCAGGAGGGTGTAGCCTTCGCCATCGGACGTCATGGATGTCGATAGAAGGCGGGGACCTGCCAGATTCCTATCAGGGTTGGTTGATAACACCGTTGCCCCTGCGCCATCCCCGAAGAGTATGCAGGTCTGCGGGTCGTCCCAATCCAACCGGCGTGACATAACATTTGCCCCCACAACGAGCACGTGCCTGTATGTCCCCGAGAGGAGGTACTGTTCGGCGGTGGATAGCCCGTAGATGAAACCGGAACAGGCGGCTGCCAGGTCAAAGGCGGCGGCTCGTTTGCATCCCACCATGTGGGCCACGAGGGGCGCCGTAGGGGGAATGGGGTGATCAGGGGTGCTTGTGGCCAGGATGAGAAGGCCGATATCGCCTGGTTCCAAGCCCGCTGTGTTTATGGCCTCTTTGGCCGCTTCTATCGCCAGGTCTGAAGTGGCTTCTTCCGGGGCGGCGATCCTCCGTTCGCGGACGCCGCTCCTTGAAACGGCCCAGCCCGAGGGCAGCCCAAGCTTTTCCTCGAGCGCGCTGCTGGCAACGGTCTGTTGCGGTAGATGGATCCCCGTTCCGGATATGAAGATGGAATTGCGGTTTGCGGTGGGCAAAGCACTTCCGCTCCCGTTCGTGTGTGCGGTGTCCTGTGTATTATAGCAGGGAAACCCGGGTTACTGTGGAATCTGAAATTATTATGGGTACATTGGATGGCGGTGCGGGC
>DYIG01000111.1 GCA_020723725.1 Thermaerobacter marianensis
CCACCGAAACAAGGCCAATGAATCCCCCAACCACGGGGAAAAAGGCTGCTGACCGGGCCAGTGTGGCGCCAGCGCCGAGGTCCGGCTTCGAAAACCAGGGCAACACCGTTAAAAACTGAAACGCTGTGGCCAGATCCCTGAGATACACGCCCATATCAGAAGCCGCCTTCCTCAATTGCAATCGCCACGGTTACCCCCCGCACCCCCGGGACGACAGTCTTGGGTAGTATTAAACGGGTCTGTTCCCCGCCAAGCAGGGCAGAGGGTTCAGAAACACCCCCGACCCCCACCTTATGCCTGACAACTGCTGAGGCTTTAAATCGCCCCTCTCTTTCCGCCTCGTCGATGGCCTGGCGGCTGGCTGCTTTCACAGGAACCCCCAACATTTCGGCTGCTCCCTTTATCCCAGGCTCTTCGGCCCGGAAGTCCACCGTTGCCAGTGCTTTGACCCCCGAAACGGAACGCCCAGCTACCTCAAGCGCAGTATTTATCGCCTGCAATATACCATCTTGAGAAACCCCGCGCCTGCACCCCACACCCACCACAAGATTACGCGGCCTGAGTAAAAGCGCAGGTGAACCGGGTGGCGTATTCATTATTCTGCTTGTAATGAATACCGAGGGACAATTAGGGGCCATGGTTAAACCCTTACCCAAAGGGAATAAATCAAGGCCATTAAGGTCATATCCCTGGTGCTCCAACAGGCAACGCAAACGGTTAACGTCCAATTCCGAGTAGACGCTGACTGTTTCGCCATTCAAGAGGGCTGCCTGTACAGTTCGAATCCCCTCAAGCGGTTCTATTGTCCAACCCTGTTGGCGGGCCAGGACATCGAAAGCGAGCAACCCCCTCACATCGCTGGCTGTGGTGATCACCGCCTGCGCTCCAATGGACTGCGCCACTATATATGCGAGTTCATTCGCGCCGCCGAGGTGTCCGGAAAGGAGGCTAATGGCCCACCTACCGGTCTCGTCTACCACCACAACGGCCGGGTCGGTCGCCTTATCTACCAGAAAGGGGGCCATAAGGCGAACCACCGCCCCGGTAGCCATAATGAAGACCAGACCCCGTTGTTTGGTTCGCGGGCGGCCCGTCAAACGCCCAACCAGATCCCTAAGGGGTTCCTCAAAAGTATGGCACGCAACACTTGGGTCCTGTACGGGCCCAAATCGGGGCGGGGTGTAAACCTCCACATCAATGGAGTGCCTGGCAAGACCGGAGGCTAGCTTTGCCGCCAGCCTGCTCCCGCCCTTGGTTATAGCTATGACTGAAACCGTGAAACCCAATTAACCACTTCCGTCCGTTGGACCCAATCGTTGCAACCGCCCCCGGTTGCTGGTATAACTTAAGCTGCCGGTAACCGCAAGGGTGTCGATGAACATTCCGGAGGGTGGGCCCCTATGCAACAAGTATATTTGAATAACGCAGCCACCTCATTCCCCAAACCACCTCAGGTCGTAAAAGCAGTAAACGAAGCGCTGCTTAACATGGGTGGCAGTCCTGGACGCGGCGGCCAGCGCATGTCGCAGGCCGCCAGTCAGACCGTACGTCAGGCGCGGGAGGAAATCGCCCGTTTCTTCGGGGCGCCCGATCCCAGGCGTGTCATTTTCACCCTAAACGCCACCGAGGCACTGAACCTGGCGTTGCATGGCTTCCTTCGACCAGGGGACCACGTGGTCACGACCGTGATGGAACACAATTCCGTACTGCGCCCCCTCAAGACCCTTGAGAAAATCGGGGTCACCAGCACCCGGGTTGAGGCTTCACCAGACGGTTGGGTGGAACCCCGGCAGATCGAAAAGGCTATTAACGTTAACTCCCGTCTGATCGTAACCATTCATGGATCAAATGTTACCGGAACCATGCTGCCCATAGAGGGAATTGGAGATGTCGCCAGGAAGCACGGCATCCCCTACCTTGTCGATGCAGCCCAGACGGCAGGCATCGTACCAATAAACGTTAAAACTGCGGGCATCAGCCTCCTGGCCTGCCCCGGCCATAAAGGCCTCCTTGGTCCTCAAGGTACGGGGTTCCTGTATATATCTGAAGACATTGATCTTGAACCCTATAAACAGGGCGGCACCGGCGCGTACTCAGAGCTGGAAACCCAGCCCGAAATCCTGCCTGAACGTTATGAATCGGGGTCCCATAATACACCGGGTATCGCCGGTCTTGCAGCAGGCGTCCGTTTTATAGCTGACATAGGCGTCGACCAGATTCGCGCCAAAGAAAAACACCTGACCGAGCTATTAATAAAGGGGCTGAGAGACATACCCGGTCTGCGGCTTTACGGCCCTCTTGATACGGATAGACGTGTGGGCGTTATCTCTTTCAACATAAACGGCATGGACCCCGCTACTGTCGGGGAGCTATTGGAGGACCAGGGCGGGATAATCAGCCGTCACGGGCTCCATTGCGCACCCCTGGTCCACCATGTAATAGGCACGTTCCCCGCTGGAACGGTACGCCTGAGTCTGAGTTACTTTAACACCGAGAGCGAGATCGACCACACCGTGGAAATGGTAGCTCGGATCGCCCGGCGGGGCTATTCAAGTCCTTGGTATACCGCCTTAACGGTTTCATAAGGCAACCCTTCATAGAGCCCTGTCACTGAACCAAAGATAAACCCCCTGCCTCTCCAGGACGCCAATGCCAAGGCTGCGTCCCGTTGGGCTTCCGTGGGGTTCTTTATTTCCCGCAGCCCCTCAAAGGCAAACCCACCCCAGTATACCCCTGAGTCCCCTACTATCGCAGGCAGCTCATTAAAAGCCCCCCCGAGCGTTGGTTGCAGCCCATGAATGCCGGTAAAACCCGCCTGCCAGATAGAGGGTAGCAGTGATCCGAAGCAACCGTCGGAGTGGAATAATGCAGGTATTTGCCTTTTAGACAGTAATGAGGTGATAGGTCGTATAGAAGGGAAATAAAGCTCGTTCAATACCTTTGGGGGGATGAACGGACCTGAGTCTCCTGCCAGGTCGTCGGCTATGATTACACCATCCACCCCAAGGTCTAAACCATGCGCAATCCTAGTGTTAACCTGGCTCATGGCTATAGAGAAAAGCTTAATGGCCGTTGGGCTATCTTTCAGAAGCGCCTGGCTGACTTCTATCCAACCATATTCCTCCAGAATCATGGTCAAAGGGCCTGGAACAAGCCAAAAGGTGAATAATCCTGAACGGTGGGAATCTAGAACATACTCCTCCTGTGCTTCCCCCTCTTCCGCAACGAAGAGATCCATTCCCAGGGCAAGTGCCAGTTCCACTGGTGAATCACAGGAGGACCCTTTTAGAAATCCGGGTGAGATAAAAAATTCCCCCCGGGGAATACTATCGACTCTGCCACCCGACAGAACAGCCAGGACACGCTCCCGTGGCGTCAAGGTTAATATTACAACCCCCTGTTTGCTCAATCCCCGGTGGTTCAGGCAATGCCCAGCCCCGGGTGGGAAACCCCCACCACTTCATCCACCTTGAGACCGTTCCAACAGTAATCTGCAATTCAGCCGCTATCTGCTCCTGGGTCATTTTACGGTGATAATACATATCAATTATCAAGTCCTTGACGGGCCTTTTAAAACGGGTCTCGATCGACTCAATCTTACTCTTACGACCGGGCACCCGCCCACCCCCTTACATAAAAGCTAAATCGCAACCCTAACAACATGTAAGCCATTCCCAAATAATAACCTAACAATGTTTAAGGAACGGGTCAATGGCTTTTTCCCCATTATTTTGGCCTAATTTTCTCAGGGGGTTGGTTGGGGAATTGAATCCAAGCAACGTAAGAATAGTTGACATTATCGGTCGCCGCATCCGCCAGGCCAGGCTCGAAAAAACACTGACCCAGGAACAGCTTGGAAAAATGATTGGATATACCGAGGAGACGATTGCCAATTATGAACGTGGCAGGAGACTTGTCTCTCTGGATGACCTCGGCAAGATAGCCGCCGTTCTCCAAAAGCCAATAACCTTTTTTATAGGCACAGACCCCGAGCCCCCTTCCTCTAAATCCCCGGATCTTTTTATCGAACTTCTTTCCCGTCCGCTTTGTGAGATCCTTCAGGTCCAGGCGATTCCCATTTGGAATGACACCGGGGGTTATCTGGTCCTTCCCCGGCAGTTTAGAGGTACCGGGGTTTTTAAGGTCTCCGAAGACCTGGTCAATCTTGGCCTAACGAAAGGTTCGTTCGTCCTTTTCGACGCCGACGCCGAACCCACACCCGGATCAATCGTCATTGTCATCTGCAATGGCGCTCCTTGCGTCAGAATCCTTTTAAATGAAGACAAAGGCGAGTTCCTGCTCAATACAACTTTTATTGGGGTAAGAACTACCATTAATCGGGTCAGAAAATCTGAAATAATCGGCACTGCTACATGGGTTTTCAGCGAAAGCCATGCAAAGTATACCTCAAAGCTTAATTGGAAAGCTGCCGAAAAAGGCCCGGGTTATCAGGTAATCCCTGAGGCCTGGGAGCATTTAACCGCAGGAGCTATTAATTCAGGCATTACTCTCGAAGAGTTTGAAGAATTTATAAATTCAAAGAGAAAGGGCCCCAGGAATAGCTCCTAGGACCCTTTCTCACACGTCAAAGTTATGGACGGGGTTGGGGCTGCACCGGCTGGGCCTGCTGGGGAACGGCGGCAGGGTTCGCTGCCAGCTGCTGCTCGGCAATCTGAATCATCCTCTTGACCATGTTACCACCAACAGCACCGTTAACACGGGCGGGAATGTCTCCCCAGTAACCGTCGGGGGGAACCTGGACGCCAAGCTGCTGAGCAATTTCATATTTAAATTGATCCAAAGCCGGGCCTGCTTCACGAACGAGAGCCCGATTTGTTTTCTGACCACGAGCCATAATCTAATCACCCTTTCATCAAGTTTTCTGACTGGCTCACTAAACATCATCCCCGCCTTGATTCTCCTGGATACTAGGTTTTGAGTTGAAAACATATCATTACTTTGTGGTTTTGGGATATTGAAATCAGAAACGGAATTGCTTAGAATCAGAATTGTGATAAAATCGATAGGTTTAGGGAGGAATGGTTAAGCATGAGCCTTGATGTTATTCAGGAGTTCAGGGATGATCACCGCTGGGTCAGGGACAACCTGCTTCAGCTCGCTGATGCGCTCGCCCAAAAAGACTATGCCAACGCGAGAAGGATCCTTGGCGAAATAAATGAAAAAGTGGGCCCGCACTTCCGCTATGAAGAGGAAGCCATGTACCCGGTGCTTAAGAAATTCCTCGGCGAATACATTGACCAACTTATTGAAGAACACGATGGCGCGATTACAACTGCCAGGGCCTGCGCTGCCCTGCTCAGCAAGGACAGCCTGACCGATGAGGAAGCACAGGAAGCTTCCAAGGCAGCCCGTTATCTTCTGATCCACGTCAGCAACTGTGACGGGCTGGCAATAATCTCTGAGCGCCTGAGTCAAGAGGATTTCGATTACCTGGCCAAGGAATTGGAACGTTGCCGTGCAGAATCCATCTCACTCCTCGATTGGGCGGCCAAGATTCGCACCCGGAAGGTTGCCTAGAGAATGTCGGTTAAATCCGAAAGGGTTGCCATCTTCCTTCACAGCGGGGCTTTTGATCGAGTCCACTACGCGCTATCCATTGCCCTCGTCTCACTGGCGATGGGCATGGAGGTGCATATGCTCTGCACCTACGGAGGGCTCTTGAGGCTCGTCAAGGGACGCACGGATGAGGTTGGTGCGGAAACACCGGCTGATGTTAGAGAGGCTTTGGAAAAGGGCCTTAAGTCCGGGGCAACCCAG
>DYIG01000112.1:0-1193 GCA_020723725.1 Thermaerobacter marianensis
CGAGTGAAACGGTGAACGCCCCCGAATCCTGTTTTGGCAGCACCTCCATGCCGCGCAGCCTGATGATCCCCATGCCGCCCACCAGCATCATTACCGTTACAACGAGCGTCAAGAAACGCCGGCGCAGTGCCGCGCTAAGGGTCCTGGTGTAGAATTCGCGGAGGGAATCCATCAAGCTGGTATAGGGGGAAGTGACCCGTTTTATGAAGGGCTCAGACCACGCCCAGTTCCCCCCAAGGGACACCGTTAACAAGGGAACAATGATAAGGGCCACGAAGAACGAAACCGTCTGCGCAATGATCAGGGTCAGCGACATTGGCCCGAAGACCTTGCCCACAAAACCGCCTATAAAAAGGAGGGGGACAAACACGATAAGGTTTGTGCTCTTCCCCGCAAGGACGGACAGGTAGATCTCCTTGGTTCCTTCGATAGCGGCCGTAACCGGGTCCTTGCCGAGGTCATGCCGGTAGCGCATGATATTCTCCAGAACCACGATGGCGTCATCCACCAGTATCCCGATACTCAGAATCAGGCCCGACATGGTTATCGTGTTGAGTTCCATATTGAAGACCTTCATGAACGCCAGCGCGCCCAGGAAGGAAATCGGCATGGTTATGGCAACGATTAACGATTCTTTCAAGGCCACAAGTGAAAAGAGGATGATCAGAGCGGCCAGGTAGATGGCCTCCATGATGCTGCTGCTCATGCTCTCCACAACTAAACGGGTAAATTCGGAGGAGTCTTCCGCCACTTCAAACTTTACCTGGGGGTAGTCCTTCTCCAGCTCTTTAACTTTCTCGCGGACCAGATCCACCACCTGCACGGTGTTGGCGTCCTCGCGTTTGAGGACCTGCAGGGCCACGGCCGTCTCGCCCTTAATACGGAACTCACTGCGGTTATCGGCCGTCCCGTCCTCGACCGTCGCCACATCCCGCAGACGAATGAGGTGGCCGTTACGGTTATCCACCACCGTGTTGGCGATGGCTCCTAAATCAGCATACTCTTGAACCAACCTGATCAAAAATTCCTGGTCATCCTGGATGATGCGTCCACCCGGAGCGGCGACATTCTCCCCCCGGATGGCTGCCGCCACCTTCTCAAGGGGGAGCCCAAGCGCGTCCAGCCGTTTCTTATCAACCTGGATCCGGATCTGGCGCTGATTCCCCCCGAAGACGTCAACCGCGGCGACCCCT
>DYIG01000112.1:1203-5679 GCA_020723725.1 Thermaerobacter marianensis
TGGTGCGCAACTCCGTGTTATTCACGGCGTCACTACGCAAAGCATAGGTGATAATGGGCCGGTTGGAGGTGCTAAATCTCAGCACCTGTGGCTCCTGAATACCCTGCGGCAATTTCCGTCTGATGCGGTTAATGGCGTTTTGGACGTCCACCGCCGATGTTACGACATCACGGCCGTAGTGGAACTCCACCTTGACAATCGACAAGCCGTCCTGTGAAGTCGACTTGATCTTCTTTACACCCTCAAGCGAGGCAAACTCCTCTTCCATGGGCTTGCTGACATCGCGGGCCACGTCCCTGGCGGAGACGCCGGGATACGAAGTTACAACGTTGACCAGAGGGGGAGCTGTGTCCGGGAAGAGGTTGACACGCAGTGACTGCCTGGCAAAAAGCCCAAAGATGATGATCGCCAGGACGGTTGCGATCGCGGAGTATTTGTTTCGCAGGGACCATTCGGCGAGGTTCATCTAGCTCCCCTCCTCCTGTACCAGGACCGCCCGGCCCTCATAAAGGTCATTGAGGTTGCTGACCATCACCCGGTCACCCTCTTTGAGTCCTTCCTTCACTTCTATCTCCGACTCACCAACCAGACCCGTTTTTATTGGTACACGCGCCGCCTTCCCCTCCCGGACCACATAGACGAAACTGCCTCCCTGACCCTGAGCTACAACCGCGTTCTTCGGAACAAGGATGGCGCCCTCTACTTCGGCCTGAATAAAGGCACCCTCTATGCTCATACCGACCCTTAAACCCAGCCTGGCGACATCCTGATCATCAATCGGCACCTCTACCCGGCCGGAACGGGTCATCTGGTCGAGCGTGGGGTCCACGTGGCCTATCGCACCCGTTATGCTGGTTCCGTCAGGCAACTGCAGGCGGACCTTCTGCCCCTCTACCATCCGCAAGAGGTCCTGCTCGAATACCTTGAATTGAGCGGTTAAACGATTGGAACTCACCACTGTAACGATAGGTTTGCCCGGCATAGCCATATCACCCACGGAAGCGAGGACGGCGGAAACCTCTCCATCCACCGGGGAAAGCAGTTTGGCCTCTGCTTCCGCCAGCGTAAAAGCCACCTCATCCCGGTTAGCTTGGGCAGTGTCACGCGCCAGGGTTGCGCGATCGACCTCGTTGCGGGGAACCGCCCCCTCTGCGTAAAGGGCGTTGATGCGGTCAAGCGCGTCCTGTTGAAAACGCAGGTTCGTATCCGCATTGCGCAGTCTGACCTTGAGCGCGGCTAACTTACTGACAAGGTCCTCGTCATCCAGGCGCGCCAACAAGTCTCCACGCTTAACCTTGGCGCCCTCCTCAACCGGAAGACTCACGATTCGCCCGGAGATCCTGGTCGCCACCATCACCTGATCCTCTGGAACAAGGGTGCCAACATATCGAGAACTGGAGGATAACTTCCCCCGCTTAATCGTCACCGTTTCAACCGGAACCCCGGCCGAAGTTTCCGGTTTAGCCGATGCGGACGCGCGCAGCGTTTTTACTCTTTTTACGGTTAGCGCCCCCAACCCAAGCACAATTGCCATGCCAACGATGATAAAAATAGCCCGTTTTGGAAACGCCATACCTGATGACAACCCTCCTACCCCTTTCCGGAGAAAACATGTTTGAATCCGGATATAAACTCTATCGCGCATCTCACGACAATAAGTGAGTACTCACTTTATAATGTATTATAAATAGATGAGAGGAAACATTGTCAAGGCATTATTTGAGAGGGCTGAAAATGAACGGGCAGATGACGAAGCATCTGCCCTTCTGGAAGGAGCCCGGTTGGGAACTGATCATCAGGAAGAAGCCTGATTGAAACCCTCTGATGACTGTCCCTTCAAGTAAAGAAGCAGGGTCAAAACCAGCAAAACTATAGATGGCATAACCTGCGGACTGATGCCAACCACAAAATGGGTGACAACCGCACCCGCCATGATAATGGCCAGCCCCAGAGACGCCCACCGCACCAACCTGTTTGAAACAAGAGCAAGACCACCAATAATCTCCACAATTCCGATCAAAGGCATAAAGAAGTCAGGGTACGGTTCGAACATGGGTTGTTGTGCCTCCGGTTTTAGGAACTTGGCCAAACCGGCAAGGATAAATACTATCCCCAAAACAATACGCAAAGGACCATGCCACTTGGTCTGCATTCCTGTCCCCCCTCGAATCTATCAAATTAGGCACCCGGGCCCCGTAACCGCAAGATAACCGTGTAATTCTATTCGTATAGTTAAAGACTGGTCCTCATGCATGTTTCGACAATAAATTTTGCTCCCCGAGGTTTCAGCCTCTAAACGAAGGCTTATTCCCCTTGCCTTTCCCAAGAAGACACCCCGCAGGGCAATATCCCGAAAGACCAGTCCCAGCAGCAATTATCCCGATGACGCACAAAACATGCCTCGGGGTTCCGATATGTAGGAGATCGAAGAAACCGATGACTAGAAGGGCTACTCCCAAAATGACGCGCACAACCCTTTGGGTACTTCCAATTTTACAAGACATCTTCATGACCCCTTTCCTTTGATAACTAGGGCTAATAATAGCAAATACCGGTAGGGGTATGACAAGGCTGATTTACCGCCAATTTCACCCTTTGCAGGTCTTTTACGATATGTAAAGAGCGAACTGGAGGGGGGTTACGGCAACGGCTTTTCCTCTAGTTCCCAATTATCTAGGTTTTCTCAGAAGGCTGGGTATCATTCTCCTTATTACTATTACGGTCGTCAATGACTGGACTCCCTCCGCAGGGACAGTGTTTATCCAACACGGATGAAATATCCCGTTTAATCCCAAATAAAGATGCGATGCTCGGAAGTATCCGGGCCAGGAGAGCAATTAACGCCGCTATAATCAGGAGCACCCCTAAAACTACAACAACAGCCAGGAAAAAATTACGCACCAGACATCCCCCTGTATGAGCATCCATCGTGTCTAATTGATTTTAACCTTTAAGATGGGAGACATATCTATTCTTAAAAAGAAAGCCCCGGATCATCACCAGGGCTCTTTTACGCCATTAGGGTTGGGAGGGGGTTGTAACCTTTCTGGCGCTTAATTTATATATCGCAATTTGAATCGCGAAGTTCAATGCTCCGACAAATTCTCCCCCAGCGACATGGTGGGACCGGCCCAAGAGCTTGCTCGCGATGACCGATCACCGCGTTGTCCCGTGATTATCGGCGGTTAGAGAAGCCCACTGATGACGCCCGTAATACCCGGTCGATAGTCACCACTGTAGGGTTCGCTCCAGACCGCTCCCACTTCTGTACGGCCTGATAGGTCACACCCAGCCGATCAGCCAATCCCCCCTGGGTAAGGCCAGCCGCCTCACGCGCTTTACGGAGTAGGATCGGTACGGCAACCTTTGCGGCTGGCTCCACAAGGTAAACTCCGGCCGTGGAGGGCGAAGTAGGATCGAAACTCAGCGTCCTACCGGGTGTCGATTAATCCAAGGTGAGCAAAATACACACACGTGCGTAACTGCTGGATGGGTTGTAACACAGCGCTGAAAAGGGTTGTGGCGGCCAGTCCCTGAAGCGCCAGAAAGGACTAGATTAATCCTCAGGGTTCGCTGGTTCTCCATGGGGGCACCTCCCTGGGGTAGGGATTTGCCCCTATTTACGAGACAAGCCCCAATTTTCGGAGACAATTCCCTTTCTTGGCCATCGGGAGTGAATTTAAAAGCAGAAGTCAATACCAACAACTTCCTAGCAGTAGATCATTCGGGGTAACGATATTATAACTTCGGTCTTTAGCGTGCCAATTATAACGATATATTCTGGGGAATCTGATGCAGCGATTCTCAACCTCTGCTGCCGTGTACCGGTCAGCGGGGCCGCAAAGCCTTGATTAAACTGAGTTTGGTGGGCCATACTGGACTCGAACCAGTGACACCCTGATTAAAAGTCAGGTGCTCTGCCGCCTGAGCTAATGGCCCGCCTGAACCTGAACATGAAGCATAAAGATGTTATCAACCCATTAACAACCTGTCAACCGAGCAATTTCAGGAATCAAATTTTAGGAATGCGCCAAAAAATCAATTGTCGTGAGGCACATTGTTCTATGCAATCTGAAAATCAGAAAATCTGCCCAAATCAGAAATTCAGAAATTCAGAAATTCAGAAATTCAGATTGCGAAACAAAATATACCGCCCCACTCTCAGCGGAGGCACACCTGTTTAAAACAGAGGCTGCCGGAGAAGGGTTTGCTCCCGGTCCGGTCCCACGGACAATAGCACCATGGGAATGCCCAGCGTCTCCTCCAGGAAGCGAATGTAATCCTTCACTGCTACTGGCAGATCGTCATAGCGCCGACAACCGGAGATGTCCTCCTGCCATCCGGGAATGGTCTGATAAACCGGTTCGCAACCCTCAAGAACCTCCATGCTGCGGGGCCACTCAGTCAACAACTGACCTTTATAACGATAACCCGTGCACACCTTTACCTCCGGGAGGCCGGACAGCGTATCCAGCT
>DYIG01000113.1 GCA_020723725.1 Thermaerobacter marianensis
CTTCACCAGGGCGGAAATCATTTCCCTCTTCGGACCGGTGGAGGAGGTCATTATCGATAGCTTTGCCAACGATGGCAACAGGCTCCAGGCTCATGAGCTCTTCTTCGAGGCGTATCAGAACAACCACAATCAGCTGGTACGCACATTCCCCGGAATCATGGAGATGATACAGTCAGCCCATAAGGCTGGCCTAGGCATTGGCCTCGTAACCAACAAAGGGCGCCGTTCTACAGAGATCACCCTGGAAAGACTCAACCTAACACCCTATTTCCGTTCGGTGGTCACCGGCACGGAGGCTGGGCGCCCAAAACCTCACCCCTCCGGTATCCTCCAGGCCCTGCGCGACCTGGGGGTTCAGCCAGATGAATCCCTCTTTGTCGGTGATGCGCCCGTAGACATTATAGCCGGTAAAGCCGCCGGCACGCTGACCTGCGCCGTATCCTGGGGTGGCGTTCATACCCTTGATGAAACGATGGCTGAGAACCCTCATTATATATGCAGGTCTGCTGATGAGCTCAACAATCTGATCCGGAACCTACAGACAAATAACGGTTAACATACATACGACAGACGCGCCCCACGAAATCACAGGCCTGCCACGATTCTGTCACATCCCTGGTAAGGATGGATATAACGAAAGCCCTGTTCGGCAGAAAGACTATTCCAGCGTCGTGAAAGGCGTTTGACAGACTGCCTGTCTTATGAGCAATCTGCCACGAAGGGCATGCCCCAACAACCGCGCCTTTTTCTACGGGTAGACGTGACGGCAGGCCCTCCTTAAACTGCTGCCGTTTCATGATATCAACCATCCGTCTGCAAGCGTCCCAGGAAACAATCTCCCCGCGGGACAAAGCCGCCAACAAAAAGGTCATGTCCTCGGCTGTAGTAACATTGCCACCCTGTCGGCCAACGGGAACGATCTGGAGCTTGTTATAAATCCTTGTCCCGTGCAACCCTGCTCTTTGCATGGTCTCGTTAACTGCGTCTATCCCAACCATATCCAATAGGATGTTGGCGGCTGTGTTATCACTGACTACGATCATCAGCTTAACCAAATCCGAAGCCCGGAACCGTATCCCTGGCGCCAGGGCATGAATTACGCCAGCGCCGGTCACCTGGTCCTCGGCGCCAATCTCCACCCAGGTGTCCCACCTCAAGAGCCCTTCCGATGCCTGACGAAAAACCTCAACCATAATCGGTATCTTTACCAGGCTGGCGGCAGGAAACGATTCGCTCTGGTTGATCCCCAACCCTTCCCCTGACTCCAGGTCCAAGATAGAAACAGCGACACGCCCACCTAAGCCGGTCGCAAGTTCGGAGATCCTTACCCGGAAGTCCTCCAGGTCAACCCTCCCCGATCTTTGCGTCAAACACTATCCCCCCGTACCGGAAGCCCTCTGTTTGATTGCCAGCCTGCCAGTAACAACTTCCAGCGCCTTGCCGAGTTGAGGATCGGTCTTTGGATCCCCGAACCTGGCATCCTCGGTCCAGGGCACTTCGATATCCGGCTTGATCCCACCCCCAACCTGCTTCTTGGTATCTGGGTCGATCTTGCGGTTGATATCCCGCCCTTTGGGTGTAAGGTATTTGGAAACGGTTAGTTTTAGGCCTGTGCCATCCTCTAGATCCCAGACCTGCTGAACCAAACCCTTGCCAAATGTAGGCACGCCAACCAGCACTCCCGCTTCACGATCCTGAATGGCGCCTGCCAGGATCTCGGATGCACTGGCCGATGCCTCATCTACCAGCACAACCAGGGGCATCCCCAGGCCGCCAGGGTTATTGGATGTATGCGTGACCCTCTTCCCTGACCGGTCAACCACGTGAACCACCGGCCCACGGGGAACGAACATGCCAGCGATCTCCACGACAACATCCAGCCTGCCGCCCGGGTTGTGTCTAAGATCGAGGATCAAAGCTTGCGCACCCTTTTCCTTCAATCCATCAATATCCTGCCTCACCTGGCGCGTCGTCATCTCGAGGAATTGATTAATCTTCAAGTAACCGATGTTTGGGTTCTGGCTAAGCAGCTTAGCTTCCGTTGTTGGAATAACTATGCGGGCACGCTCAATCTTGAAAACCAGTTCCCTGGTCCCTGTTTGGGGGTGTTCACGCAACACGGTTAATTCAACCATGGTACCCGGTTGCCCCTTAATTAACTTGACCACTTGCGTGGTTTCCTGGCCAACTATATCGCGGCCGTCCACCTTGATGATCTTATCCCTGGGTTTCAGACCGGCAGGGTCTCCCTCTTTCGCCCCTTCAAACCTGGTAACAGCGCCCGGGGTATTCGGGAAAGCTGCCACCACGACAACGTACTTCCCCTCATCGGTCACCTGGACGCCTATGCCCCCATATGTTCCATCTGTTTCCTCATGAAAGCTTTTAAATTCTTTAACTGTGAAAAAAGTGGAATATGGGTCATTAAGCGCGCTTACAGAGCCCTCTGCGGCACCCAGGAGCAATTTATCAATATCGGGGTTGTCTATATATTTATTTTTAACAATGGAAAGCACTTTTACCAGCCGCTCAAAAGAAGGGGACTTTGACATCTCCTCCATAAGGGCGATGTTTTCTGCCTTGCTAGAAAGGTCATTGATCAATGCCCGGTAGTTGAACATAAAGATCGTCCATGTCAAGACGCTTGTCACGACGATTATAATAATTGCGCCGACAAGTGCCTGACGCGAGCTAATTCCCTTTTGCTCCACTTTCCCAACCCCTCAGCAGTCCATGATCTTCAATTATATGTCACCCCCGACCAATCTATTTGATTGCCTGCCCGATATACTCCAAGGGATTCCTGGGTTCACCGTTTATTCGGACTTCAAAATGGAGGTGGGGGCCTGTACTAAAACCGGTCGAACCAACCGTACCAATGACCTGCCCCTTCTGCACCATCTCCCCGTTGGATACATTCAGGGTACTCATGTGACCGTAAAGGGTTGAGACTTGTTTACCGTGATAGATGATAACCGCTTTACCATAGCCGCCGAGCCAGTCCGCCGTCACAACCTTCCCCGATTCCGCTGCTTTAATGGGGGTACCGAATGAAGCGCCGTAATCAACCCCCGTATGCATCCGGTTCTGACGCGCGATTGGATGGAAGCGCATGCCGAAACTGGAGGTAATGCGCGCCTGCAGGGGCGCCATAAGGACTATGGCACCCTCACGCTTCAGCTGTTCCTCATACTTGGCCTGTAGCCTCTTTAATTCCGCGGTAATCCTTTCACTCTCACGCTCCAGATCATCCAGTGCCCGGCGGATCTCGTTCTGGTCGGACACCAGCTTCTGCTTAAGTCTTTCTGTCTCGTTCTTCTCCGTTTCAAGGTGTTCCTTCATTTCCTCAACCTTATCCCGCGTCGCCATTACCACCAGGCGCTCCCGTTCACGAGTCTCTTTTAATTTGATGGCAAGCAGACGCAATTCCTTGACCTCTTCAAAAAGGTTGACATCCGATTGGACAATAATCTGCAGGTTCTCCACGCGGGTAAGGAAATCCGAGAAGTCCTTGGATGACAATAGGACGTCCAAATAGGTTACGGAACCATGCTCATATAGGGCACGGACTCGCTTCTTCAGTAAAGCAAGCCGCCTCTCCAGTTTTTTTTCAGTCTCCTCAACCTGCCGTTTAGCCTCATCCAGGCGGGCCTCCGCATCTTCGAGTTGCTTCTGTATCCTGGTCAGTTCCTCTTCCTTGGCATCGAGGGACCTTTCCAGGCGTTTGAGTTGATTGGTAGTTTTGACAACCTGTTTCTCTACAGTTTGTAGCTCTTTCTGTTTGCGATTGTATTCTGAGTTAAGGTTTTGCAGCTCTTTCTTACGCTTATCCATTTCATTCTGAATCTTTTGAATGTCATCATTAGAGCCAGCCTGAACCGGAGCCACCAACAAGGCTATAAGCGTAATTGAACCTATGGCCGCCCGTAGCCTCATACACTGCACCACCTAAACCCTGAGATGTCTTCTTACGGATACTACCGATCCTACGGCGCCCAATCCCATCCCCAGCACCACCAACCCCTTGGCCATGTTCGAAATAAAGGGTTGTACAGGGACGACCGGAACGAACGGGAGGGACGAGGAGATTTTATCAGCAAACCAGATGTAAGCCAGCCAGAGAGCAAGAGACGCCAAAACAGCCCCAATTGACCCTAAAACAGCACCCTCAATGAAGAACGGCCAGCGTATGAACCCATCGGTCGCGCCGACCAACTTCATGATGCCAATCTCCCGGCGCCTGGAAAAAACGCTTACCCTAATAGTGTTGGCGATGAGGAAAACCGTACCAACAGCAAGAAAAGCCGCTAAAACCAGCCCCAGTGCACGAATCGCGCCGGTTACCCTCCGCAACCTCCTGACCGTCTCCTCTTGATAAACAACCTTGCTAATGCCACTCATTCCGTTAAGCGTTCTCACAACCCCGTCCACCTTCTCTGGGTCGGGGACCTGTATCTCGAAGGAATCCCTCAGCGGGTTGTTTTCCTCTACAGCTTCCAGGAGAGTGGCCTGCTCGCCGAACTGCTTGCGAAGGCGTTCCAGGGCCTCTTCCTTTGTTACGAAACCTACCTCGGTAACACCGTCTATGGTCCCGAGTGAAAGGCTGAACGTATCCCTCTGTGAACGGTCAAAACCCTCATCAAGGAATGCCACCACGCGCACCTGGGACTTCACGCTCCGGGAAATGTTTTGCACGTTTACAGCCAACCCCAGGAAAACAGCGAGAATAAAAAGCGATAACGCAACACTGCTCACAGAAGCGAAACTCATTACACTGTTCTTGCGTATACCGTCTGAGGCCTCCCGAAAGAGGTACCCCACTGTCCTAAACCTCAACTGCGTAAAGCCCCCTTTCCTCATCGCGGACTACGCAGCCTTCCCTGAGAGCAATGACACGTTTCCTGAACGTGTTAACGATGTATTCCGCATGTGTAGCCACCACAACCGTGGTGCCAGCGCGGTTTATGTCATGAAGAAGGCCCATGATTTCCATTGCCGTTTTGGGGTCAAGGTTGCCTGTGGGCTCGTCCGCCAAGAGAAGGACCGGGTTGTTTACCATGGCCCGCGCCAGAACCACACGCTGCTTCTCGCCACCCGAAAGCTGATGGGGGTAAACCCTGGCCTTATCAAGAAGGCCCACCATCTCCAGCACGGCAGGAACACGCCTGTGGATCTCCCGCCGACTCGCCTCAGTCACCAATAGCGCGTAAGCCACGTTGTCGAAAACCGTTTTATTAGGCAGGATTTTGTTCTCAAAATCCTGGAATACCACCCCTATCCTCCGCCTGAGGTAGGGTATTTCTCTCGATTTAAGGAGGTTAAGGTTTTGATTGCACACCCAGACCTCCCCCACCGTCGGGAATTCTTCACGATAGAGAAGGCGAAGGAGCGTGGACTTACCCGCCCCGCTTGGCCCGACCAGGAAAACAAATTCCCCTGACTCGACACGCATATTTACATCCCGCAGGGCCACATGTTTTCCATGAACTTTAGTAACTTCGATGGTGTGGATCATAAATGAGTACCTCCACCATCCAAAGATTTTGGATTTAATAGGTTTAACCCACACAATCA
>DYIG01000114.1:0-3898 GCA_020723725.1 Thermaerobacter marianensis
TTGGTGAAGCTCATCTCGTCCCCGTGGTTCCCTCATCCTCCCACGGCAGCCAGCCCTTTTTCTGCAGCCGGTAGGTGAGAACCTCGTGGTAGCCGTAGACGTCGTTCATTGCGGAAATGAGTGTGGGACCGAACGCTGAGTAACCTCCTCGAAAAGTCGCCGAGCTTATGCTCCACACGAGATACCGATACTCCTGCCAAAAAGGCCCCGGTATACGAAGCAACTCTTGCGCACTAAAGAACAAGGGAAAAACACCAAAGTCGATCCCTTCTGGACCATATTTGCGATAAAATGCGTCGATACAAGCAAGTCGAAGGTCGGTGCTCATCCGCAGGAAGCGAAGCTCTTCCTCCCGTTGAAGCTCCCTTCCCAAATTCGTTAGGAGCCGGTTAAGTTCTTCGGAGCCCCCAACCAGGGTTCCGTCAAAGAATGTGAATGCATTTGGGTAACAGTCGGCAATCAACTCAAGCGCGGCTGCACGCACCGGTATGCGTCTGAGCTCAACCTCCCACAAGGTTGCGAGCTCGGGGAATGGGGGGCGGGGAAGACGTGTTCGTCCTTCAAAATCTGTGATGTCCCAGAGGCGTACCAACGGGCGGATGTCGCTCGTATCAACGCAGAACAATATTAGCAATGGCAAGTACGCTGGCGTTGGGGCGTTCAACTCAGGAGTCACAAACCGGTAGCCCGACCAATGGTCAAAGAACACGTTCCACCGCGCTGAGGTGGTGGCCGTATCTAAATACGTGCGTATTTTCGTCAAGAGTTCTTCCGAGCTTCTGCGCAGTCGATAACGTTCCAATAAGGGAGGAGTAGAAGTCTGGTTGTGAGCTTGCGTTGAAACTTCCAATGCCTCGAACCGCTGACTTACAAAAGGTTTGAGCTCCTCTGGGACCTCGCACCCGATGGGTTTGCCGAGGAGGACATCCTTGTAGACACCGATGATGCGCCGGGTGCGAAGCGCGAGGGCCTTCTGTTTGACCTCTTTCTGCTCCTCAGGGGTCCCGCGCACATAGACAATTGCCCCAGCCACTGACTCCTCGGGGGTATACAGAAACTCCGCTTTTTTCACCACACCGCGCGCCCACTCCAGTGACCCCGTTGTGTCCGGACTCAGCGCCCGTTGCGCCAATGCCCGACGCTCCTCCTGGGCCGGTAACTTGTCTGAGGCAAGCACCCTGGCCCAGTAGCCCGGAGGCTCGTCTAGCCCTTCATACGCCCACAAGAGCACGTCTTCGAGAAGGGCTTGGGTCGGAGCCTTCTCGCCGCGGTTGATCGCTTCCCCATCCACCAACTGCGCCCGCAACAACGCCCACAAACCGGGGTTCGCTACGCGAACCATGCCAACTCCTTGACCCTGCCCAGTCGCAACGAGAAGAAAAATTGTAAGAGCCCCGACGATGGCGGCTTTCCACCATTGGATATGCTGTCCCACTCTTCCTTCCGGGTTCCTCATCATCCTATTCGCCTCTCCAGTCCACCTTAGCGTGAAATGCGAAACCTTGGATCTTCCGGAAACAACCTGTGGAGTTGCTCTTGGCACGGTTTGATCCACTCCGAATTCGGAAAATACCGCAAGAAGGTCGCGAAAGCCTCTGGACCCCGCCGCGAATCTTTCCCTTCGAGCGAGAACAGACTTACAATCTTTATGAAATAGGCATGTTGGACATGCCAAAAGCCTGTCTCGGGAGGCCACAGTTCGCGATCTGGCGAGGCACTAATGCATTGCTCAGCGTATCGAAGAGCTTCCTTCATGTTTCCAACGGTAAAAAACCCCCGCGCTGCAAAGTAAGCAGCGTTTGCTTGCTCCAAAGTGGTCTGCTCATCTCGGAACTCAGTGAGAAACCGTGCACCCTCCTCCGCGACTTTTGCCCATTCATTGTGCCACTGGTAAGTCTCCAAGTACATCAGCCGGGCCCGCGCCTTATCCACCGGCTTCGTGCAAATGGCCTCCGCATCCTTGCAGAACTGCCGCACCCGCTCCCACGCTTCGAGGGGGATCGCCTCCCTCGCTTTCCATTTGCGGATGTAAATCTCAAACAGCACTCCCGCCGCCTGCAACGCAGCTGTCTCTTGGTAGTAGCGCGGGAGCTTAGAATCCATGAGCTCCAGATACGCCGCATGCGATTCCTCCCGCCGGTCGCCTCGATGGAGGAGCGCCGCTAGCCGAAGTTTACTCTCCAAAACCAAGCGCGACTGCGGCGCGATCGGCTCAAACAAATCCACAATCTCACGGAACACCTCGTAGGCCTCCTCGTCCCGCCGCTCTTTGATTAACAGGTGCCCGTACGATGAGTACGCCCGCCGTCCGGCTGCTGTATCCGGATACGTGTCCCAGATCCGCTTGAGCTCCTTGAGCGCATCCTCCACGCGGCCAACCTTCGCCTGCGACGTCGCGTCATCGTACGCCGCCGACGCCTTGAGCTCGCGTTCGAGGCGCTCCGCAAGCGGTTGAGTCGTTTGCCCCGCCGCCTCACGCATCGCGATCTCCACCCGAATCCCATACGACGAATCCGGATGCAGCGTCCGCATGCGCGTCGCCATCTCCAACGCCGTGGACGTATCGCCCTCCGCAAACGCAACCTTTAGCGCCCGGTACGTCGCCTCGCTCGCATCGTACGTTAGCGGATCCATCTCGATCGCCTGACGATAGCTTGCCAGAGCCTTCGCTCGATTGCCCAGCCGCTCCCAGCAGCGTCCCTTGCGGATCGCACTGTTTTGTGCCGTCGGGTTCAGCGCAATCACTTCCTCAAACTTCTGGATCGCTTCCGCGTAGCGCCCCTCCCGCTCCAGCTCAAGCGCCTCCTTGCGACGCTGCAAGGCATCCTCGTGTACTGAGGATCTCCCATACACTGGCGAAAAAAACACCAACGTGAGCCCCAATAGCAAGACCCCCCTAAGGACGTGTTCGCCCCTTGGCAAGTTTTCAGTGTTTCGATTTCGGACTTTCATACTTATGCCTCCTCTGTTTCTCCACTCATGTCCCTAATCTTTCCTGCAAAGCTAAGCCTCTCTGTGTCCGCGGTCGGACTCGCGTTTAGTTGCTCTTCCGCTGCTTCCAAACCTCCTCAGCAAAATAATCCGTAATCTGAAGACCCGCTTGCATTTGGTCTTGTATGAGAAGTGCATTTCTTACATCCGCAGGTCTCCCCTCATCCACGCCCGACTGGCAATTTACAGTCAAAGCAACTCCAGCACAGTTGTGTAAGAATTTCAGCATTCCCGGATTATCCCACACATCAGGCGAGAGCTGGTCTGGCGAACACGTATGAAGTATTTTCCACACGAGAGCAGCCATTGAAGGCTGGGTTGCAGCTTGCATCAGAGCAAAATTATACAGAGCTGGATGTATACTGACGGTCGTAGTAATATCATGCACGAGCGAGGGATAAGCCCGCCCAATTTTCGACAGATACGCCCGCTCAGCCATCGATATGAGCTCCTCTTCCTCAATCTGTGTGAAATCGTCATAGATATTACCGCGGGTAATTCTCAGGTATCGCACTCGCAGGAAAAACAAAAGCCATGGATCAGAGCCTTTAAGAGCTGGTAGGCCTGCCTCCGCATCGACAACGTATCGAAAATAATCGGTTTCTATATCATGTGCCTCGTAGAGTTTAAGCAATACAGCGGTATCCGGTACGGATGCCCTTTTGCGGAATCCATCCAATACGGTCCGGACTGTAAACCATTCTCTCACGTAAGGGGAATGGAGATTTGCCATAATTGCCTGAATCTCTTGGCTATTCTCTTGACTCGTTATCCACTTTCGATCCTTAGTTGGCTGTTCCGGAAATACGCTCGGTCGCCAAGTTAGATACAGTACTACCGCCGCCCCCTCCGCTGGCGTCAGTCCCGGCGATTTTCTGCCATAAAGGAGAAGGTTTTGTATCGTCTC
>DYIG01000114.1:3908-5546 GCA_020723725.1 Thermaerobacter marianensis
CATCGTTACTCAGCGACCTAACAATCTTCTTTGCCAATTCCGGATTGCCAGGAACTGTGCTTTCAGCAACCTGAATTATGTAATCCTGAAGGTTATATCTACCGAGCATTAATTCATAATAGAGCTTGTTGACGTGCAAAGACCAATTGGCTTGCTCTGCACTTACAACATTCCAGCCCCAGCCTAATGCTAAGAGGATGAGGGCGGTCCGCACGTGATATTTCCAAGTGAATTGTGTTAAACGCATAATTGCGACACCTTCCTTTTCTAAGTGTCCTCTTCATGCCACACGCGTCAGTTGGCCGAGTTTTGATTTGTGTCACAGATCGGCACAGGCAATTCTTTGATCCGTTGTAATTGAATTTGTCCTCCCGAGTAATTGTTTACGGGGCGAATGTCTTCGTCTTCGCCCCATTCGCAGGCGATATTGCGAATCTCGTCAACGGAAGTAAGCAGGAGTTCTGACCACACCCCCTGGTCCGATAGGAAAGTCTCGTAGGTTTCTACTCTGTCGGTAACCAAGAAATAGCGAATGGGTTTAAACAACTGCAGCAACCCGAATTTGTTCTCTTTAGCAGGCAAGGTCCACGTTCGACCAACAACGTTTATTGGCTCTGGTGGAGATGGCCTAGTAAAATGCACTGATACCTCAACGACGTCTAAGGCACCCACAGTCAGATCAACTCCTTCGAATTGAAGTCCACCACTGGTGTCGCGATTCACGAACTGCGTGCCTCGATAGGAAGTTAAAGTTGAAATAGAGACCGGGGATTCGCAATTCGCGTTTGCACTGGCAAGGAACCCCAGCTTGGTCCCGAGATAGTGTTTAGTGTAGTTGTGATATTGGACCTCCAGTCCGAGAATTCCCAGGATGGGTTTAGTGGTGGTGGCGCGCCAGTGTTCATCAGGCGGTGCTTCTTCCAACAGTTCAATACAATTAGGGATTCGTTCTACTGGCGATTCAGAGACGTATACCCACACTAAAACGTTGGTTGTCTCCTTAGCATTTGCATCGAGGAGAATCGTTGTCCCGTCATCCCGAGTGTACACGGTTGTCCGTTGCGGGTTTTCGAGCTGAGAGGCAAGACAGTAAAAGCCCGGCTGTGTGAGAGTGACAGGGCAACCACCAAAACAGAATCCCCATTGGCTCGTTACCTCGTCCTCAATCTCCGTAACGCAGAATTCTGTAACATTCTGATCCAGCGTGTAGTCCCAACACATCCACTCGTGTACCAAGTAATCCTCATCGCTCCCCCCGATATTCAGCCCGAAAAAGCTTGCCCACTGCTCAGCGGTGGTAAAACCTGGATCTTTGCAACGCTGCTCTACGGTCGGAACCTCCGCCGGTAAGCCGCTTACGGTTATTGGTGGACCGTCTGTTGGTTGCCACGGCTGGCTGCACACATCGACTGAGAAGCAAGGATCAGGGGCTGGCGTTGGACTCGGTTGAGGTGTGGGCGTAGGATTATTCGGAGCCGTTGCTGCGGAGAGACAACTGCACATTATCGCAAAGAGAAGAACTCTAACGGCTCTTGCGATTTTCCCCGCGCACAGGGTTTGGAGCAGGCGCCCCGTGCTGTCCTCCCTGAAACTAACGGAAATATGAGGAGAGGAGAGGAGAGGAGAGGAGAGGAGAGG
>DYIG01000115.1 GCA_020723725.1 Thermaerobacter marianensis
TAATGTATGAACACGTTAGACAAACAACGAGCGGGCGTGTTTATCTCGGACCCTGTGATATTATCCTTTCCGATCAAAATGTTGTCCAACCGGATATTCTGTTCGTATCCTCGGTGCGCACAGAAATCATTTCCCCTAAAAACGTTGGCGGCCCGCCGGATTTAGCAGTTGAGGTAATCTCACGCTACTCGGTTCGCAAGGACCGCATACTAAGGCTAAACCTTTATGCCAAGTACGGCATCCGGGAATACTGGGTGGTCAACCCTGTAGAACAAAGTGTGGAATTATTTCGCCTGCTTGGCACTAAATACGAGTTATCGGGCAAGTACAAACCAGGTACGCCTATCGTCTCGCAGGTATTGCCGCTGTTTGACCCCGACCCTGCTAAGATCTTTCAGCCCTATTAAATCCCGAACCCGCAGCAAAACCCTTGTTCCTGGATGACCCCTGGCCTCGCTTCACCGGTGCTACGGGGCTTCGCTACGGCACCACCCACAATCTGTCGACACCACTGTAACAACTACAACTGATATCCTTATAGTTGAAAGGAGTCATTGATGCGACTGATTAGGCTTTGTACGTTAATATCGCTAATGCTTTTTAGCTCCTTGCTCTTGCCGGGATGCCGACAGACTAATACCGTGCCCGCTTCGGCTGAAATGAAACGGCCCACCCCTGAAGCGGGCACTGTAAGCGCCGTCGAAACGACGCGGACGACCGCCCCGACTGACCAAACAGCCACCCCGGTCCCAAAACCAATCGCTCCGGCTAAACCTGTCACGGTGAAATTGGTTGCCGTCGGCGACATCATGCTTGGACGCGGCGTGGCCAATCGCATACAGCGGCATGGCGTGCGGTATCCGCTGGAACGGGTTGCGGAGCAGCTACGGGGGGCAGACATCGCCTTCGCCAACCTGGAATCACCCTTTGGCACCAAGGGTCGACCCCTCCCCGGCAAGGGGATCTGGTTCCGAGCAGCGCCGACATCCGTTTGGGCCATGGTCTACGCTGGTATTGATGTGGTCACCCTGGCCAACAACCACATCCTGGACCACGACACAGAAAACTTCCTCGAGACACTGCAAACACTTGACGAGCACCGCATCGCCTACACCGGGGGCGGCCCGAACATCGCCCGCGCCCGCCAGCCCATCGTAAAAAAAGTCCAAGGCGTCCGGGTGGCCTTCCTCGGTTACAGCCAATTCGCCGACCTCTTTTGGGACTGGAAGTATCCCCGCAGTTTTGCGGCCCTGGAGGATAGGCCTGGCGTCGCGCCCCTCAGGAAGGATTATATTAAGGAAGATATCGCTCGTGCCAGGGAGAACGCTGACATCGTGGCGGTGGCGGTACACTGGGGAGAGGAATACGTCAACCACCCTTCACAAGAGCAGCGCAGACTGGCTCACATGATCATCGATGCCGGTGCCGACCTCGTCCTGGGGAGCCACCCCCATGCCATCCAAGGGGTGGAGGAATACAACAAAGGGCTCATCGCCTACAGCCTTGGTAACTTCGTTATGGACCAGCAACGCCCGATCACCCGCGAGAGCATGATCCTCGAAGTCACCCTGACAAAGGAGGGCCTTGGCGATTACCGAATAATGCCTGTCACTATCGAAAACGGCCAGCCGCGTCTGGCCGAAGGCGCTGAACTGGCCCGCCTTGAACAGAAGATCAAGGGTATATCGGTCTTCAAATAGCGGCTCGCCGGGTTAGAGAATGATATAGATAATAATCTTGGGCTTCACAAGGGGGGCTTCCTATGGGGCGAACTTCAAAAGACCTAACTCCCTCTGAACTCGAGCTTTACCAACAGGCATGGAGGAACCGGCAGCTCGCCGAAACAGCAGCCCTACAGGAAAAAGCACGCGCAGCCTATCAAGTCGCAACCCAAGCAGCATGTCTACTGAAAGGGGAATTAGGGGTAAAACGCGTCTGGCTTTTCGGTTCCTTGGCCAGGGGGACCTTCGGTGTCAGGTCTGACATTGACCTGGCTGTTGAGGGACTCGACCCTTCCCTTCTCTATAAAACAGTGGGAAGGCTCCAAGGCCTTAATCCGGAATTCGAAATCGATCTAATCCCAATTGAAGAAGCCAGGCCCTCAATACGTGAATCGATCATTACGGAGGGGATTCTGCTGTGACAGGTGGTGCGTCGGCCCTCGTCGGGAGAATCCGGGAGGAATTGAAAGAAATAAGTCGTACGGCAGAGCGGGCTCGCTTTCTTACTGAGAAGGCTTTGGCCTCAAACGACGATGGGTTTTGGGATGGCGTAGCACTAAACCTACATAGTTTTTATACAGGAGTCGAGAGGATCCTGGAAGAGATCGCACGTGAGGTCGATGGCGCGCTCCCAACGGGACCAGAGTGGCACCGGGATCTGCTGTTACAAATGTCTGCTGAAATCCCTGGGAAGCGCCCCGCCGCACTCTCCCGAGAAACACGCCTCCTTCTGGACGAATATCAAGGCTTTCGCCATATAGTTCGCAACCTATATACATTCAACCTCCGCCCTGAACGCCTTCGGAACCTTATTCAACACCTCCCCGAAAGTATGGACCTTTTCCATAAGGATATGGAAGGGTTCCTTGCGTTCCTTGGAGGACTTTGACAGTGTTATTCATAAAATTCACCTGGCCCCTTGTGAGCGAAAGCCCGACGCCAGAGATCATCCAGGTGGAACTCGTTGTAGGCAAGCCCCTTGGCTCGAATCACCGCGCCCTCATCAAGGAGGAAGGCAAAAGGACGGGAATGCACATCGTACAAGTCCATCAACCCCTCACCCTCAACCGTAATAACCGGACACGAAATACCCGACTGCAAGACAAACTCCAGGGTTTCCATACGTGAGCCGTGGCTTAGGAAGAGGGCTTCAACCTGCCCGTGGTGGTCCCGGAGAAACGCATTGAGTCGAGGGACAAGGCGGTGACAGAGATTGCAACGCGGGAAACCAAAGATGAGCAGCAACCTCTTGCCGAGATAGTCATTGAGATTAATCAAGAGACCTTTAATCGTTTCCCCTGTGAATGGGGGAGCGACATCACCCACGGGGAGCCCCCCTGGCCAACCAATTCGCAAAGCTAACCTGACGGCACGATTCAGCAGGGCAGCTATCACCACCGCTGTGGCACCGAAAATCATCAGGATCAGCTGTTCCCCGGCGCCCAATGACCTCTCCGGTGCTACAAAAACGATGGCCGCAAGTGCTGTCAACACCAAAATCCTAAGAAGCGTAAACCAATCAACCTTGTCCTGAAACCAGGAACCAAAACAGTGACAGTCCAAGTCACGGCCCCTGATGATGTTGACACCGACGGCAACCGCAAAGGAAATGAGGAGAACAAGGGTGGCGACAGAAGCAGGTCGAATACCCATGCCGAGGGCTAGCGCCACCGAAACGGTCAGTTCGATAGCCGGCAGCAAGGTGGCAAATATGGGGACAAGGTAAGGTGGCAGTATCTTATACTCATCAACGGCCTTTTCCAACGGCTCCTGGCTTAAGAGTTTGGACACCGCCGCGACACAGAAGACAAATGCCAAAACATAACGCGCCACAACCGGAAGATGTGTTTCCGTGACCCAGTATTCCATCAGGGATTCCCCTATCCGAGACGGGCAGTTGATCCGGGGGAACCGAGCCGCCCCGGTCAATAGAGGGTATGTCGGACAGGGGTGAAGTGTGAGGGTTCTTACTGCGGTATTACCACATAGGATATGGCCCCTAAATAATTCCCTGGAACCGCATCAAAAGGGACTCCCTGTCTAAACTCGTATCTATGCCTTTCCCCTATGGTGGCAGCGCCCGATAGATAGTTTACGGGTACCGATGAAGAACGTTGCCATTCGGTTGGGCCCTCCCTGGACTCCAAATTAGTTTCTCTAAATTCCAAAACGGGGAGCGCTGCGCCATTCGGCAGCTGTAATGGGTTGACTGATTGTTGAAGTATCCATGGGACGTTGGACCTAACGTATAAGTCAATGGATTGAGAAACATAAGGGGATCCGGAGGGGACAAGGTTGCCAAAGGTTATGAGCGTATCAGACACCTCAAATGCTATGTCCTCACCGACAGATGCGGAAACATCAACACACCCCCCGCCACCGGAAGTGCATCCTGCCACCATTGTGGTCACTATGATTGGACCGGCCGCGGGGGACAGGTTCCCCGCCAGGTCCAACGCCCTCAAGGTATAAGTGTAGGTTGCCCCCGGGTTCAGACCGGTGTCTTGAAAACTGGTAACCAAAGGACCAGCAGAAGCGATCTGAACACCGTTCCTATATATTAAATAGCCGCTTAAATCGGGCTCCAGGTTTGCGCTCCATGAGAGGTGAACAGAGTTATGTGTTGTTCCCACCAGGCTAAAACCTGCCGGAGCTGCAGGAGGGGTGATGTCAACGTTATCCAGGATTTCCACCTCCCCAAAAAGCACCCAGTTGGCGGCGGAGGAAACATAGACTTTGACATAACGGTAAGAGACGCTTTGAAAAGAAGCCGAAACCCAGGTTTGCCGCCTGCCGGTCCCCGCCGCTAATGTAGTATAGTTGCTATTATCGTTAGACCCTGCTACAGAATAAGTTATGGCTTCCGTAGACCCCCCTAAAGGGATATAGAACCTTACCTGATCGAAGCGCTTGACGGTGCCGAAATCGCGGATTATACTGCCGGAGCTCTTGCTGCAATCGAAATGGCTACTTGGTGTGCCATCGAAAGCGTTGTTCGGAGAACTCCCATTATAAGGATTACAACCAGCCAGGGCCACTCCCCCGCTCGACAATAGCCCGATATTCGTGGCTGCCCTAGCAGGTGAAGACACGACCAGGAATGGAACTGTCAGAACCAGCAGCAATGCTGCTACCTTGGAAAGCCTTGATAAGGGGTTGTTTTTCTTCACCCTTAAACCCATCCCCTCCATATACATTTTATGGTATTTCCTGTATATGGAAGATGATAGTTCTAAAAACTCCCCCTGTCAAGCGCCCTCGTCGCCGTAAGTCTCCTTCAGTTTCTCCACCACCGCGGGGTCGGCCAGCGTGGTGGTGTCACCGAGGGCCCGCCCCTCGGCGATATCGCGCAGCAGGCGACGCATGATCTTGCCGCTGCGGGTCTTGGGGAGGTCAGCAGTAAAGATGATATCCTCCGGGCGGGCAATGGCCCCGATTTTCTTCGCCACGTGTTCCTTCAATTCAGCGGCCAGTTCCCGGGTAGCGGGAACACCCTCCTTGATGATGACAAAGGCGGTAATGGCCTGGCCTTTCAACTCATGGGGGCGTCCGATGACAGCGGCCTCGGCCACAGCGTGGTGATCCACCAGTGCGCTTTCAACCTCCATCGTGCCGATGCGATGACCGGATACGTTGACCACGTCGTCAACCCGCCCGAGGACCCAGAAGTAACCGTCAGCATCCCGCTTTGCCCCGTCGCCGCTGAAGTATATCCCCGGGAAGCGGCTCCAGTAGGTCTGGATGAAGCGCTC
>DYIG01000116.1 GCA_020723725.1 Thermaerobacter marianensis
CGATGAATGATCCAATGTGTTTGTCGCGGGAAACCCTGCCACCCACAACTTTCTGGGAGGTCCCTGTCTTGCCACCTATAGCATAACCCAAAATACTGGCTCTTCTTCCGGTACCACCCTCGACAACCAACCCCATAAGCTCACGTATAGTCGCGGCTGTCTGTTCAGAGATCACCCTGTCGCTGGGTCCACCGTCAAAGGATTTAACAACCCTACCCTGGTTGTCTATGAAGGCCTTGGCCACATGGGGTTTGACCTTGTACCCACCATTGGCGATGACAGACATCGCGGTAATCATCTGGATAGGGGTAACCGTAAGGGTTTGCCCGAAGGCCATCAGGGCCAGGTCGAGCGGTTTGGCCAGTTCCTCTGGCGGCATTATCCCCACACCCTCACCCGGGAGATCCACCCCGGTCGGACCCGTGAGACCGAACTTGCGAAGGTACTCATAGAACCTCTCCATCCCTACGCTTAGCCCGACACGGGCAAATATAGTATTGGCAGACTGCTGAAAACCCTCAGCAAAGGTTGTTGACCCCAACCCTCCACCATCCCAGTTGCTGACTATGCTGCCGGGCACCTTCAAAGACCCGGTGTCGTAAAAACCGGTTTGAGGGGTAACTTTCCCGTCTTCAATTGCCATGGCCCCAGTAATAGGCTTGAATACCGAACCTGGGGGATAGGCATCAGAAATGGCCAGGTTACGCCAGAGATGCGGATCCGCATGCTCCTTACCCGCCTCGTTGCCGTGAACCAGATAATCTGTCGCCAGGTTGGGGTCGTAACTTGGGCGCTGAGCCAGAGCCAGTATCTCACCGTTTTTCGGGTTCATGATAATGATCCACATGGCCTTGGGCTGTATCCGAACCATGGCCTTATCCAATTCGCGCTCCGTAATGTACTGAATGGTCTCATCAATAGTTAGTTGAAGGTTCAATCCGTCGCGAGGCGCCTCATAGCGATGAATGGCCTGGGGGATCTCCCTGTTACGGGCATCGTATTCGATGACGATACTGCCAGGATCCCCGCGTAAGTACTTGTCATAGACCATCTCAATGCCGTCAAGACCCTGGCTATCAGTCCCCGCCAAACCCAGGATATTAGCGGCAAGCATGCCCTTAGGGTAAACCCGCCTGGTCTCTTGGGTCAGGTAGACGCCGGGCAGGTTCAGCTTCCTGACCGCGTCCACCGTCTGTTCATCTGTTATTTTCCTTTTAACAAATTCAAAAGAGGTGCGGCGTTCAAGGATCCTTAGAACGCGATCCCTTGGCATGTCAAGGATAGAAGCAAGTTGAGTGGCGGTAAGTTCCCTGTTTTCAATCTCGGAGGGGTTCACCACGACCGTATCGCTGCTAATGCTTATGGCAAGCTCTCGCCCCTTGGCGTCGTAAATGACACCCCGTTTGGGTTCGACAGGTATGTGCCTGGTGCGAACCTCCTGTGCGGCAACCCGCAGCTCATCCCCCTGAATCACCTGTATCCAGAAGGTCCTGGCCGCCAGGATACCCAAACACAGGACGTTAAAGACGAGAAGAAAAATAACCCGTTTCTTAAGCCCAGGGCCCGGGGTTGACATCGATCGGATTCTCCTCCTGGCTCACCACCCATCTATTTGCCGGTCAGCCAACTAAAGAACCTCAGCACAACACTGTCGAGCAAGGATTTAGCAGAGCCCAACTCACCCAAACCGCCCATGACACCGGCCTTGAAGTAATCTTGCTTAGCAGATGAGTCCGGAGCTGAACCTGCCTCAGGGGCGGCAAGCGCAACGGTAACTGATCTCGTGCTGAAAACCTGCGCTTCACCATCAGCACGCCCGGCGGCAACGGCCAACGGTTCAAGGGGCAGGGGCTGCACCTTTTCCGGCTTAACCATACCCAATGCTATGGCTTCTCGTTCGATCCGTTCGAGAGACTCCAAACGGACAACCTCCGCAGTAAGGCGTCGGTTATCTGTCTCCAGCAAGCGCATCTCTTCCTTCAACTCATTTACCGTCCGGGCGTCCATCGCCAACCTGGCTGATCTAACCCCGACCACAGCCATGAGAGACGAACCTATTACCAGATAAAGAAGATAACGAAAGAACCCGGTCAGTTGCCGGTGTCTCTTATGCAAGGTTACGCTCGCCATCAACTTATTCTTCCTTGCCTCCTCTAAGAACCTTGAGGTTTGCTCCCAGCCGTTCGACCACCCTGAGTTTGGCGCTCCGAGCCCTGGGGTTGACCGCCAGTTCACCATCGGTCGGGGTTACCGGTTTGGCGGTCAGTATCCTTACAAGGGGCTTGTTTGAACAGCAACACACGGGAATGTCCGGAGGACAGGTGCACCCCTGTGCCAATTCCTTGAATGTGTTTTTGACAACCCTGTCTTCCAGCGAGTGGAACGAAATGACACATATACGGCCACCCGCTCTGGTTAGCGCCACAGCATCCTTTATGGCGTCAGACAGGCTGCCCAACTCGTTGTTAACGGCGATGCGCAGGGCCTGAAACGTCCTTCTGGCCGGGTGCCCGCCGGTCCTCCTGGCCGCGGCAGGTATCGCCGACTTTATAACCTCCACCAATTGCCCGGTTGTCTCTATCCGATTGGTCACACGTTCACGGACTATAAACTGGGCGATGCGACGCGCCCACCTCTCCTCACCGTACTCGCGAATGATCTTTTCGAGCTCATCCTCGGTCAGCCCGTTTACAAGGTGATAGGCGGAGGTGGACTGATTGGGATCCATGCGCATGTCCAAGGGGGAGCTGTTCCAGTAGCTAAAGCCCCGTTCCGGGGTATCCAGTTGCAGGGATGATACACCCAGGTCAAACAGGAAACCGTCGACCGCACCGATCCCGAACCTTTCCAGAATACGACGGATGTTATTGAAGTTGTCCCGGAACAGAACGAGCCTTTCACGATAGGCCCCAAGTTCTTTCCAGGCAATTTCAAGCGCGGCGGGATCGCGATCTATCCCGATTACAAGGCCGCCCGAGCCCACGCGTTCAAGGATGGCCCTGGAATGCCCGCCCAGACCAATCGTGCAATCGACATAAACGCCACCTTCACGCGGGTCAAGGTACTGTATCGTCTCCGCCTGCAATACCGGAACATGCACGGCCGCAACCTCCACCGCTTAACACCCTCCTTCACGGATTTGCACTACCCGGGTGCCGATCCGCTGGCACGCCACGAAAGGCCCCCGCTTAAAGCCGACTGAGCAGTTCCGCCGCCTGCAGGTTACCTGCGGCCTGTAACATCAGGGACCTGCGCATAATCGCCGCATCCCTCACCAGCCTTAAAGCAACGATCACTCCCAGCAACCTGACCATTCTCAAAACCCCCATTTTGGATTTGCCCACCAAGGCCATACTCGTAACGCTACAGGGTCCTACAGGTTGAAACCCTCGATTTCCTCGGCGTATTTTTCATAGTCAGGTTCAGCACCAGCTGCGAAGTTATCCCATTCTTCCTTGGCCCATATCTCAACCCTGCTCGCCACGCCTATTACGACCACATCTTTTGTTAGCCGGGCGTATTCCCGCAGATTATTGGGGATAAGGATGCGCCCTTGCTTATCGAAACTGCACTCCGCAGCACCGGAGAAGAACAAACGCAGGAAAGCGCGCGCGTTCTTTTGGGTGAACGGAAGGGCCCTTAATTTTTCCTCCAGGTTGGCCCATTCAGCCGCCGGATAGGCAAACAGACACGCCTCGAAACCCTTGGTGACGAAAAAAGAACTCCCCAACCCGTCCCTGAAGCGGGAGGGCATGAACAGGCGGCCCTTTTCGTCAATGCTGTGTTGGTATTCCCCTATAAACAACCGCTGCAACACCCCAAGGGTTTATTACGTAAACTTTGTGCCGGCCCGACCTACACCACCCTGCTCACCTGCGGAGCCATTTTCGTGGGACCATCCCCTACCTTACTCCACTTTCCACCACCTGACTACCCCTATTCTCCATCGAGAACAATTTTCCTTCTTTTAACCCCTCATTTTTGAAAAGGGCAAAACCATGTGAAACCGGATAAGCGATGGTTTATCCCTCGCCTGGAGGCAAACTGAACCGGCTTAGACCTGAGCGGATTGGGTTGTCTTTACCCTGAGGACATCTGAAAAGAAATTTTGGTGGACATGGGGGGATTCGAACCCCCTGCCTCTAGCTTGCGATGCTGAAACCGCCGTGTTTATTGAGTGCGGGTTGAGTGCCTCTAAACCTTGCGGCGCAAGGATTTTCGGACTTGGGTTTGGCTCCCAGTTACCCCGAAATAGGCACACTTTTTCCGAGTTGGCACACAAACGGCACACAAAATTGCTCCCAACCTTCGTTCCTCCGACTTACGAATACCAATGCTCGCCACAGGCTTGTTCAACGGATTCCCCACAATTACGCGGAGCGTGCCGGAGTGCTATACTGGTACGGGAAGACAGAATGAAAGTGCGCGACGTTATCAGGATATTGGAAGACGACGGTTGGCGTTTGGTGGCCCAAAAAGGGAGCCATCGTCAATTCAAGCACCACTCCAAGCCGGGTCGGGTGACGGTGGCGGGGAAACTGAGCGATGACCTGCCACCCGGGACTTTGAACAACATTCTGCGGCAAGCGAAACTCAGGGGGCGGTGAGGCGTGAAGTATCTCGTGGTGGTGGAGAAGGCGGAACGCAATTGGGCGGCCTATAGCCCGGACGTGCCTGGCTGTATCGCAACGGGCAAGACGCCGGAAGAGGCCGTGAAAGAGTACGCCAAAGCCTTGAAGTTCCACCTGGAGGGGCTGGCGGCAGACGGCTTGCCGGCACCTGAACCGAATGCACGGGCGGAATACGTGGCGACTTCATGAAAAAACCCCGGCGCGGGACCGGGGCGGTGAGGTATCGGCAAGCCCATCGTACCCCCCGCGCCGCCGGCTGACAAGGGGTGTAAGCATGGCCCG
The DNA here is from genome assembly GCA_020723725.1 of Thermaerobacter marianensis. Lineage (GTDB taxonomy): Bacteria > Bacillota > Sulfobacillia > DYIH01 > DYIG01 > DYIG01. The sequence continues at coordinate 4,914 of DYIG01000116.1, forward strand.
GAGGTTCCGTCTTGGCCTCGGCGCGATAATATTGCCGGGCGTACAGGACGTTGAAGCGGCGTTGAAGCGGCCAGGAATAAGTTGTTTCGCGCTATTGAACGGGAAAGGCCCCACGTGCTCCGTACTCTGGCGGAGGACGTATCCCAGTCTACGCCGTGCTTGAGCCGCCACCGATGAGCCTGGAAGACGTCCCGCATGGAGACGAAGGAAACCGATTCCGCTCCGCCCTGACGGAATGGGGCAGGAGGTGGAATCTCAATTGCCCCTGGGTGACGGACAGGGCCGTTTACATTCTGTGGACGTGGCATCAATCCCCGGGGACGAAAGGCGTCATCACCCAGTTGCCCGCAGGAAACTTTGCTCCGCCTGACGTGGCGCACATCAAGCCCCCTGAATGGCATCCGTGGCTTGAATCGGAAGAAGAGGCGGACGAACTCTGGGAATAGTATAAGCAGCGAGTAAAGGAAGCCTATTGGTGCAGAACCACTTCCGACAAACTTGCGGAGGTGGTTTT
>DYIG01000117.1 GCA_020723725.1 Thermaerobacter marianensis
CATGGCATCAACATCGCGGCCAACATAACCGACTTCAGTAAACTTCGTGGCTTCCACCTTAACAAAAGGGGCATTCACCATTTTGGCAAGCCGGCGTGCGATTTCCGTTTTGCCAACCCCTGTAGGTCCTATCATCAGGATGTTCTTTGGCGAAACTTCATCAACGAGTTCCAGGGGAAGGCGTTGCCGCCTGATCCTGTTCCTCAGGGCAATCGCCACCGCTTTTTTGGCCTCTCGCTGGCCGATGACATATTTATCCAGTTCACAGACTATATTGTGTGGTGTCATCTGTTCCAGGTTCAAGAGAACCCCTCCGTCCTGGAGGCCTGGTCACCGGGCCTCCTAACATGGGCCTTTCATCACATCTCCAGTGCTTCCACAGTGATTCTATCATTCGTATATATGCATATCCCCGCAGCAATAGCCAGAGCCTCGCGCGCAATCTCGGCAGCAGATAGAGACGTGTGTTTCAGAAGAGCCCTGGCCGCCGATAGGGCATAGCCCCCTCCTGAACCGATGGCCACAACATTGTCATCAGGTTCAATGATCTCCCCGCCACCCGAAACAACATAAAGGTGTTCGGCATTGGCCACGATCAACAAGGCTTCAAGCCGTCGCAAGACCCTGTCCGAACGCCAGTCTCGGGCCAGCTCGACCACCGCCCTGGAAAGGTTACCATGGACCGATTCCAATTTGGCTTCAAATTTGTCAAAAAGGGTCACCGCATCGGCGACAGACCCGGCAAATCCGGCCAGTATTTGACCATTATACAGGCGTCTGACCTTCTTTGCCCCCTGTTTCATGACGATATTTTGAAGCGTGACCTGACCATCACCGGCTATGGCAACCTGGTTTCCGGTTTGAACCGCCAGGATAGTTGTCCCTCTGAACAATGGGATCCCTCCTTTCACGCCCGGGGATGGGCTTGCAGGTACACAGAGCGCAACCGTTCCCTTGTTACATGAGTATATATTTGTGTCGTAGATAGGCTGGCATGACCAAGAAGCTCCTGGACAGCCCTGAGATCGGCGCCATTGTCCAGCATATGGGTCGCAACGGAGTGGCGGAATACATGCGGAGTGACATGCGCCGTTATTGGGACCCTATCGGCATATTTTTTTACAATATTCCTGACACTTCTTACCGAAATCCTGGTGCCGCTTCTATTAACGAATAAAGGTTCTCCTTTTTCCGGAATTATGGTGTTTTTTGCCCAGGCAAACTTTGGCCTCACTGACTGTAGGTACTCGCCCAGCGCGGCTATGGCCTCACTGCCAAGGGGAATGATCCGATCTTTACCCCCCTTGCCCTTCACATGAACCAATCCGGCAGAGGAATCCACGTCAATCATATCAAGGTCCACAATCTCGCTAACCCTCATGCCTGTGGCGTATAAAACCTCCATAATGGCCCGGTCCCTCTTGCCTATGGGGCTGATCTGGTCCGGTCTCTGAATGAGGTCCGCCGCCTCTTCCTTCTGCATAAAGAGCGGTAGGCGCCGGCCGAGTTTCGGGGTAGCGATGCCCCGCAAGGGGTTAATGCTTAAGCCTCTCTCCTTACATAGATACCTGTAAAAGGAACGCAGGGAAGCGAGTTTTCTGGCGATTGACCTGCGCGTATACCCCTGTCCGTGAAGGAAGGCCAGGTATTGTCTGATCTGTATATGTTTTACCCTGGCGATGTCCTCTAATTGGGGCAAGCCTTCGTTCCACCCCAGGGCAGAGAAGAACTGTTGGAGATGGGCGGCATAGGCTTCAATAGTGTGAATGGAAGCGCCTTTAATAACAGTAAGGTATTCTAAAAAACTTGCTTGCAAGTCCTCTCCCATTCCGTCACCTCACGTTGCCAAAAACGTGCCAGTGTTTCCAGGGCCCTCTCTGCACGAAGCAGTTTGCGGGCACGGCTACCCCCTTTCACCTTTTCGGTTAAAGGAGGCAATAAACCGAAACTTATGTTCATGGGCTGAAACCCTTCAGGTTCTGCCGTTACTATGTAGTGACAAAGCGACCCAATCGCTGTTCCCCGAGGGAATTGAAACGGGTTTTCCCCCTGCCCGATACGGGCCGCATTGATCCCCGCGACCAACCCCGTTGCTATAGATTCAATATACCCTTCTACGCCGGTGATCTGTCCAGCAAACAAGAGTTTCGGTTTGGAACGCGTCTGTAAAGTAGGCTCGAGCAAACTTGGACTGTTGAGAAAAATGTTGCGGTGCATCACCCCGAACCTCACGAACTCCGCGTTTTTCAGTCCAGGGATTAAACCAAAGACGCGTTTTTGCTCGCTCCATTTGAGTGCCGTTTGGAACCCCACCATATTATATAGCGTGCCTTCCCTGTTGTCTTGCCGGAGTTGCACCACAGCATAAGGCTCCTGGCCGTTACGGGGGTCGATGAGTCCGACAGGCTTAAGGGGTCCATACCTGAGCGTATCCAGGCCGCGGCGCGCCATCTCCTCAACCGGAAGACACCCTTCAAAGTAGGGCACAGGGTCAAAATTATGCCTCGGGGCGGATTGGGCCGAAATCAGGGCGGCATGGAAATCCCTGTATTGCCTTTCATCCAGGGGGCAGTTGAGATAGGCCGCCTCCCCTCCCTTGCCATAACGTGACCCGAAGAAAACCTGAGCCTTATCGATGCTCTCTGCCGTTATCACGGGGGCGGCGGCATCATAGAAAGAAAGGTAACCCCGCCCTGTAAGGCTCATTATGCTTTCCGCCAATGGCTGGCTGGTCAGGGGACCGGAGGCGACAATGACAGGTTGACTGTCGGCGTCAGGGACTTCGGTAACCTCTTCACGTATCAGTTCTATAAGGGGATGCCCTTCTACGGCTTCGGTAACACCTATCGCAAAACGCTCACGGTCAACGGCCAACGCCCCGCCTGCCGGGACCTTGCAATCATCGGCAACCCGCATTATGAGGGAACCGGCGCGGCGCAACTCTTCCTTCAATAATCCGGCGGCATTTTCCAGGGACGCTCCTCGCAGGGAGTTGCTGCATACCAACTCTGCCAGCCAGGGGGTCCGGTGGGCAGGGGTCATCTTTCGCGGGCGCATTTCAAATAGCCTTACCCGCATCCCCCTCAGGGCTGCCTGCCAGGCAGCCTCTGAGCCTGCCAGCCCTCCGCCTATGACAATTACGTCAGGCACCGCCAGTCGCGGGAGCAACGTAATCGCACCCCTGACCTGAGCACTTTAGGGCTGGATCCCCCTTGCCACCCTTGGCAACCAGTATTGAGCCACACTTGGGGCAATTACCCTCCGGGCGAGCCCAGCTTACAAAATCACACTGCGGGTATTTGCTGCACCCATAGAACTTGCGCCCCTTGCGGCTCCTTCGTTCCACAATTTGCCCGTCACAACGCGGGCAAACAGCATCAACGCGTGTCTGTAAGGGCTTGGTATTGCGGCATTCAGGGTAACCGGAGCAGGCCAGGAATTTACCGTAGCGTCCAACCTTGATCACCATGGGGCGATTGCAGTTCTCGCACACCTCATCCGTTACTTCATCAGGTATCTTGACCCGTTCGATCTGCTTATCGGCGTTCTTTAGGGTTTCAGCAAAGGAATTGTAAAAATCCTTTATGACACCTGACCAACGGAAACGCCCTTCCTCTATCTCGTCCAGGTGATTCTCCATGCCTGCCGTAAACTCGACATTGACGATGTCCGGGAAATGCTCCTTCAGCAGCCCCGTTACGACCCGCCCAAGTTCGGTTGGCTTAAAACGCTTGTTTTCCTTGGTAACGTAACCCCGTTCCTGAATGGTGCCGATGATTGGCACGTAAGTGCTTGGCCTGCCAATACCCTTTTCTTCGAGGGTCTTGACCAGCATGGCCTCGGTATAACGAGGAGGCGGTTCTGTGAAATGCTGTTTGGGATCAATGCTTTGCAGGGTCAGGGTGTCTCCCTCTGTTAAGTCAGGCAACGCCTTGCCCTCTTCGTCCTCATTATCTTCATCATCCTGACCTTCCACGTAAAGCGACATGAACCCCGGAAAAGTCATTGTCTGACCTGAGGCCCTGAAAAGGTGTCCGCCCGCAACGATATCCACTGTGACGGTATCGAAAACGGCTGCGCTCATCTGGCTCGCGATAAATCGTTCCCAAATCAGCTTGTAAAGCCTGTACTGGTCACGGGAAAGGCTTGCCTTGATGTCCTCAGGGTGCCAGGAAACATGCGTGGGTCTGATGGCTTCATGGGCATCCTGGGCGCCCTTGGACTTGCCCGCCTGCACCCGGGGCGAGGAATACTCCGCCCCATACTTGTGTTCTATGTAGTCCTTGGCCTCCGCGATGGCCTCTGCGGAAACACGGGTGGAATCAGTGCGGATATAAGTCACCAAGCCGACTGACCCCTCGCCGGCGACTTCAACCCCTTCATACAACTCCTGAGCGATACGCATCGTACGGCTTACCGAGAACCCCAGTTTGCGAGACGCCTCCTGTTGCAGACTGGAGGTAGTGAACGGGGCGGCCGGCGTCCGGCGCTTCTCCTTCTCCTTCACTGCCTGGACGGTAAACGGAATGCCGGTAATCTCTCCAATCACCCTATCGACCTGATCCTTGTTGGAGAGCACGGCCTTCTTACCGTCCGAGCCATAATAACGGGCTGCAAAGGCAGCGGTAGAGGCCTCCTTAACGAGGTAGGCAGCCAGGGTCCAATACTCTTCCGGTTGGAAGGCCTCTATCTCCTCTTCCCTGTCACATATCAGTCGTACAGCAACTGATTGAACCCTCCCGGCGCTAAGCCCGCGGCGCACCTTGCGCCACAATAACGGGCTGAGGTTGTAACCCACAAGCCTGTCGAGCACTCGGCGTGCTTGCTGGGCATTAACCAGGTCCTTATTTATAGGCCGCGGTTCCTTGAACGCTTTTTGGATAGCGTCACGCGTAATTTCATTAAACGTGACCCTGCACCGATCCTCATCCCGAAGACCTATCAGGTGAGCGATGTGCCAGGAGATGGCCTCTCCCTCGCGGTCAGGGTCGGTGGCCAGGAAGACACGATCTGCTTTCTTCGCTTCCTCCCGCAGTTTTTGCACGATTTCCCCTTTTCCGCGGATGATGATGTAGTTGGGTGTGAAATCCTTTTCAATGTCAATCCCCAGCTTGCTCTTGGGAAGATCCCTTATGTGTCCCATCGACGCGGTAACACGATAGCCTTTGCCGAGGAACTTTTCAATGGTCTTGGCTTTGGCCGGTGATTCCACGATCACCAATGCTTTGGTCAAGCTGACACCCCCACTTCATGGTAGTATAAACTTCCCCAAGGTTAATGGGAACCATTATACCCGCCAAGCCGAGGCTCTGAGGAATAGGGAACCTGGCAATTCGCATATCAAACCACGCAACTGCAGCCCCATAAGCCCGGCAACCAACTGATTTACCGGCATACCGGTCAGCCT
>DYIG01000118.1:0-2596 GCA_020723725.1 Thermaerobacter marianensis
TCAGATTGCAAAAGATACCACCACTAATCCCCTGGCCTGGCTCACCAATTGATATACTGTTCAAAGAGGGGGTATGAGGGTGCGGATAGGGGCTCACCTTAGTGTAAGCAAGGGGCTGCCCGAGGCGGCCAGGACCGCCAGGAGTATAGGCGCCAACACCTTTCAATATTTCACCAGGAACCCCCGGGGCGGTGCGGCACGCAAGATCACGGAGATAGAGATTGAAGAGTGGCAGTCGCTGCGCCGGGAGTACGACATCTTCCCGGTGGCCGGCCACCTCCCTTATACGGTAAACCTTGCGGCGCCAAAGGGGGAGACCTGGGACTTCGCGCGCCGTGTCCTGCTTGAAGACATGCGCCGGGCGGCCCTCTTCGGGGCCGAACTGCTCATCGTCCACCCGGGCAGCCACCTGGGGGAGGGCATCGACGCCGGTATCGAGCGCATCGCCCGTGCTATCTCAAGTGTCCTGGAGGAACTGGCTGACGAACCGGCCCCGTCGCTCCTCCTCGAGACCATGGCCGGGCAGGGGTCAGAGGTCGGATCTACCCCGGCCCAGCTAGGGCGAATCATCAACCTGCTTGACAATGATCCCCGGCTGGGGGTGTGCATTGACACCTGCCACCTGTTTACCGCAGGGTACGACATGACCTCCGAAGAGGGTATCAACAAGACCCTGGCTGATTTCGACGAAGCGGTCGGGCCAGATCGGATAAAGGCCGTTCACCTCAACGACTCCCGCATGGAATTCGGCAGCCATAAGGACCGCCATGAGCTGCTGGGGCAGGGGCACCTGGGGGAGAAGGGGCTCAAAGCCGTGTTGAACCATCCGAGGATAAGAAAACTGCCTCTACTTCTTGAAACACCTGTACGAGACTATAGTGACTATGCGAAAGAGATTGCCCTGGCTTGCAAGCTGGCCGGTTCCTCTTAGCGGGAAGGGTGCAAAGGCATGATTGAAGGGCTTCTGTCACTCCTCACAGGCACCATACTGGGAGCGGTTTTCCGACTGCTTGGTCTCCCCGTTCCCGCCCCGCCGGTGTTCGCCGGTGTCCTGGGTGTGGTTGGGATTTGGCTCGGGGCCACATTGGTCGCACGGTTCAGGCCGTAAGGCCGCAATTTTCTCACCTGCCATGCGTATACTAGGCAGTGCTTTTATTGGGGGGGTTGAGGTCGTTGCCCGATGCCATCATAAACACCTTGCTCTCTGTGGCTGGTCTGTTCCCTTTGTTGCTCGCGTTTTATCACGTTGCCTTTATCCCGTTCGGTCTGCGTCGGGGCACGAGTGAAGAATGCCTGCCCCCAGCCAAGCGCTTCGCCATTGTTATCCCCGCGCACAATGAGGAAGCGGTCATAGGCCGGTTGGTGGATAACCTGCTGTCGATGGATTATCCGCGCAATCTATACGAGATTTTCGTGGTTGCGGATAATTGCCGGGACGGGACGATCCGTGAAGCCGCCTCTCATGGGGCCATGGTGCTGGAACGCAGGGAGCCCAACCTCTGGGGCAAGGGGTATGCCCTCAAGTACGCCTTCGACCGGATACTGCCCCAGCATTCGGGTCGACCGCATCTGGGGCATCCGCATTCCGGCGGGGTTTATGACGCCGTCGTGATACTGGATGCTGACAACCTGGTATCGCCCGCTTTCCTTGCCGCTATGAATAACAGGCTCTGCCGCGGCGAGCGGCTCATTCAGGGCTGCCTCGATGTAAAGAACCCTGACGACAGCTGGGTGGCCGCCAGTTTCGCCATGTCCTATTGGGTGTCCAACCGGTTCTGGTGCCTGGCGCGCTCACGCCTTGGGCTGGCTGTTCCGCTGGGAGGTACCGGGATGTGCATAGAAGCCCGGCTGCTGGAGGAGGTGGGCTGGGGCACAAGCACCCTCACTGAGGACCTGGAGTTTTCTGCCCGTGCCTTGCAGCATGGTGTCCGCACAATTTGGGCCCATGAGGCTGCAGTCTATGATGAAAAGCCCCTCACATTTATGCAGTCCTGTCACCAGAGGCTGCGCTGGATCCGCGGCGGCTTCCAGGTCGCCCGCCTCCATGTCCCGGGTCTTATCAGGGAAGGGTTGCGCCGCCGGTCCCTGGTTCAGTTGGAAGCAGTACCCCTGCTCTGCAGGCCTTACCTTGTTCTTCTTGGGCTTCTTTCCCTGCCGGCATTCCTGGTTGCCAGTGCAGGCCTGACCGGTCATTGGGTGGGCTGGTTTTGGTTCCTACAGTATCTCCTGCCGCTGCTTTCCCTGTGGATTGATAGGCTACCCTTGCGTCCTTTCCGCTACCTCATTCTGTACCCGGCCTTTGCCTGGAGTTGGATTCCCTTGACCGCTATAGGGTTCCTGCTTCCCCGTGGCGCAGCCTGGTATCACACGCCGCATACGCGTGACATAACCTTCGGGGAACTGGCCGTAACCAGACTGCAGCGCCTTGACTCCGTGGAAAGGGGTCCGCTGTGAGGCTTTCCCCGCGCCTTTTAAAAATAGCCGGTCTGGTGCCGGAGAATTCTGTGGTGGCTGACATCGGGACAGACCATGCCCTTTTGCCGGTGTACCTTGTGGTCACGGGACGCTGTCCGAGGGCTATCGCCACAGACTCCAA
>DYIG01000118.1:2606-5378 GCA_020723725.1 Thermaerobacter marianensis
CGGCCCGCTGCGCTACGCACGGGAAACGGTGAAGCACTTCTCTGTCTGCTCGACAGTGGACCTGCGTCTGGGTTACGGGCTCACGGTTATTAAGCCCCATGAGGTGGATGTCATTACCATTGCCGGGGTGGGCGGGCGGACCATAATCGAGATTCTGGAGAAGGAGTCGGAAGTTGCTGGGTCTGCCAGAAGGCTCATTCTGCAACCGATGAATCACCCTGCTCTTGTCAGGAAGTGGCTTATCAGCAAGGGCTTTCGGATGGTGGAGGAGGATTTGGCCCTGGAAGGGGGGGTTATCTACGAGATAATAGCCGCTGAGCCGGGTTCCGAACCCGAGACCCCGCCGGAGGTGGAAGGCGCCGGGCTGGAGGTGGGTCCTCGACTCTGGGAGGAAGGACACCCCCTTCTGTTGAAGTTGATCGAGCAGAAGTGCGAGCGGTTGCGCGATATCCTCAAGCAAATGGCGGAAAGCGGTCTGGACACCGATCCTTCAGCGGGGGAACGCAGGGCCAGACTTCGGGCCTTGGAAACGCTTCTGCAACACCTTAAAGTAAGGGAGACCCCACATGCATGACACCAAACAAACGGGCCTTGAAGCGGGACAGGCCCAGCAGGGAGAGTTGCACATTTACACGGATGGCGCTTCACGTGGCAACCCCGGTCCGGCGGCCATTGGCGTTTGCATAACTACGCCAGAGGGGCAGACCGTTGAGGAGATCGCGGAAACCGTGGGCATTACCACCAATAACGTTGCCGAGTACATGGCCCTGGTCCGCGGCCTGGAAGCAGCCCGCTCCCTTGGCGCTTCGGAGGTTCAGGTCTTCAGCGATAGCGAGCTCATGGTGCGTCAGATGAACGGTGTTTACCGGGTCAAGAACGAGGGTTTGATGCCTTTTTATAACAGGGCGCGTTCCCTTCTTTCGGAATTTGCCAGGGCGACCTTTGTCCATGTGCCCCGTGAGCACAACCGCCACGCCGATGCACTGGCCAACAAGGCGCTCGATGAGGCACCTGCGGCGCCATCCCCAAAGGAAGCCGCTGCCCAGGCCGCACGGAAGGAAGCCCCGGCCAAAACCGAACCCGCCGCCAGGGTGGTGCGCCGGTTGCCCATCTGGCAGGTGGACGCCTTCACTTCCAGGCCGCTTAGCGGTAACCCGGCCGGTGTGGTGCTGGATGCCGGGGGTTTAACAAAGGAGGAGATGCTGGCCATTGCCAGGGAGGTTAACGCCTCGGAGACCGCTTTCGTGATGGAACCCTCCTCCTTCGGAATAGCCGATTTCAGGATTCGTTTCTTCAGCCCGTTCAAGGAAGTCGATCTTTGTGGACATGCTACAGTGGCAACGTTTTTCCTGTTGGGTGAGACCGGACGCCTCGGACGGAGTCATTCGGAAGAGATGGTAACAGTGCGTCAAGAAACAGGTGCGGGCGTGCTCCCGGTCCAGGTCCGCTTTGGTGAAGACGGCCGCGTTGTGCGGGTCATGATGGGACAGGCTGAGCCCCGTTTCAAACCTTTTGAGGTGGAGGTTTGTGTTCTGGCTGATGCCCTCGGCGTCCCTGAAGCGGCCATAACCGAAAGCGGTCTGCCCGTTGTCTGCGCCTATACGGGCCTGTGGCATGTGATCGTTCCTCTCCGCAGTCTAGAGGATATCGCCTCCATGAGGCCCAATATGGCTGCCCTTGGCAGGGTTAACGAGGCGGCTGGCGTTATGACCACCCATGTTTTCACCAGAGAGACGGTGAACAAGGATTCCACCGCCCATGCCCGCGCCTTCGCTCCCAATATCGGGATCGTCGAGGACCCTCAGACCGGGACGGCCAGCGGGGCTTTGGGCGCCTATTTGGTAGCAAACCGTGTTGTTTCCGCCGAGCCTGGTCCAGATATCGTTTGCATGGTTTTTGAACAGGGATATGAAATCGGCCGCCCTGGCGAAATCAATGTTGAAGTTGAAATTTCCCAGAACGAGAAAAACAAAATCACCGCAGTGCGAGTGGGCGGCACGGCTGCAATTGCCTTTGAAGGCAAAATGTTTCTCACATAAATGGCCACAAGTCGGGTCAATTATGTTAATATGAAAAAATGCTTGCGAAAGGTAAAATAAAATGAGTCAGCCAGACGATCGCGGACGCGATGCGGCAACGCTGCGTTCGAGGAAAGTCCGAACAGCAAAGGGCAGGGTGCCGGGTAACGCCCGGTGGGGGCGACCCCAAGGAAAGTGCCACAGAAATGATACCGCCCGCGGCCGGTCTGCCGGTCCGGGTAAGGGTGAAATGGTGCGGTAAGAGCGCACCGGCGGTCAGGTAACTGGCCGGCCAGGTAAACCCCACCCGCTGCAAGGCCAAATAGGGGAGGGATGACGTTGCCCGCTGAGCCTCCCGGGTTGGCCGCACGAGGCGGCAGGCGACTGCCGTCCCAGATAGATGATCGTCCGAGACAGAATTCGGCTTATCGGCTGGCTCATGAACTTTTTATGCGATAACGGCTTCGGCTCACTGTTGTTCCTCTGGAACGCTTATCCGATTCGCCATCGACGGCGACGGGGTGCGCGTCATTCCCGCGGAGACGCGTCGCCTTTGGTTCCTTCTCGTCGATCAACCGGAACAGGCCACACGGTGCACGGAACTGCTCAAACGAGCGGAAGCCGAAACCGAGCGGGTTCTGCTACCCGATCTGGTCTTGGCTGACCTGGTTTGGACCCTGGAGAAATTCTAGGGTTTGTTCATTTTGGGTGCACGGAAGAAGCAAACCTTTGACCACGCTCTCCCACAGTGCGC
>DYIG01000119.1 GCA_020723725.1 Thermaerobacter marianensis
TATCCTAAAAATGCTTTGAAATCAACCAAGTAACTTTAACTTTATTGGTATCTGTCTTTTGAAAATGTCTTCGCTAAGGCTATACTTCAAAATAGTAAGAACCTTACTGGCCTTTGGGAGAATTTTTTTATGATTCATAACCAGCATTTTAGGCAAATACCTAGATGGGTCCTGGGCCTGGGGGATCTATTTCTAATTAATCTGGGTTTATTCCTCGCCTTCGTTATCCGCTTTGGTATAGAGTTGCCAGAGGAGAATTACCTTCCCTTTCTGCAAATCGGTCCGTGGATTACTATTGCGGGGTTGCTTATTTTCTCGGCACTGCGGTTATATGACTCTACACCGATACAGTTTCTCGACATATTGAAGTCCGTTGTTTACGGTGTCGCTTTGCTTATTGCTATCACCATGGCCTTGACCTTCTGGGCTCGAGGCTTTGCCTTCCCACGAAGTGTACTTGTATTGGGCGGGCTGTTGCAAATGGCGATGTTGGTCTTGTGGAGGATTGGGTTCTGGCGCTATGAGAAGTTGCTTGTGGGTGAGCGTCGCGTGGTAATTGTCGCTGGGGGTCATGGTGACGGTTATGCTTGTTCATCTGTCCTGGAGGGGGATGCTTCAGAAGAGATCTCCCTAATTCTTAAGTTTTTAAATGTCCCTCGCGGTTGGTTTAAGGTTGAATCCATTGTGGCCTGGTGTGATGAAAACGCAATGAGCAAGGGACTCGCAGGTGCTGATGCTGTAATGGTGGCCCCGTCTGTCCCGGCGAACGAAAAGTCACATGTCCTGGCCAAGGCCCTGGAGTATGGGTGTGAGGTTTTCTTGGTCCCCGATTTCTATGACATTCTCTTGCTAAATGCGCGTGTTGGACAGGTCGACGATCTGCCTGTTGTGGAGGTCTCGAGGCTGGGCATAACCCCCGTTCAGAAGGTTGTTAAACGGTTTATGGATCTCTTGGTGTCAAGCGCCGGATTGTTGATAGCTTCACCTTTGTTGGTTTTTCTGGCCTTTATATTGAAAATAGCATCCCCGGGGCCAATTCTATATTCTCAGGAGCGGGTTGGGGAAAACGGACGCATCTTTACCCTCTATAAATTCCGATCGATGGTACTAGATGCCGAATCCCATACGGGTCCTGTTTTAGCTGCCGAGGACGACCCTCGCGTTACGCCTATTGGGAGGTTTATGCGCAAAACAAGGCTGGACGAACTGCCGCAACTATTCAATATTCTCCGTGGCGACATGAGCTTGGTGGGGCCCCGGCCGGAGAGACCCAAGTTTGTAAAGGAATATATTGCCGCTATACCTAATTACAATTACCGCCATCTGGTCAAGCCGGGCCTGACCGGTCTGGCCCAGATCATGGGGCGTTATTCTACCAGTCCAGCGGACAAGCTTCGTTATGACCTGTATTATATTCGTAACTACAGCTTTTTTCTCGACTTGAAGATCCTGCTTCAGACCTTGCATACCCTCTTTAGGAATGATTCCGCGAAGGGGCTTCATGCACCAGGTATTGAGGAACAGGCGGCTGCGGAAGAGATCCTCAAGCGTAATCGTGGCTTATCTACTTAATTCACGGGTTAGTATGGTGACTGAAGTCATAGAATGACAAAGCCAATATTTTGGGAAGTGAATTGTTTGAAAGGACTTATATTATCCGGCGGCACCGGTACACGCCTCAGGCCCCTGACTTATACCACGACAAAGCAGCTTGTCCCTGTGGCCAACAGGCCCATCCTGTTCTACGTTATCGACCAGGTGGTACAGGCTGGAATAAAGGATATCGGCATTATCATATCTCCCGATACCGGTCAGCCGGTGCAGGACCAGGTGGGGGACGGCAGCCGTTGGGGGGTATCCATAACCTATATTGTCCAGGACAAACCGGCCGGGCTCGCCCATGCCGTGAAGACGGCGCGGCCCTTCCTGGGTGATGACCCGTTCCTCATGTTCCTCGGTGATAACCTCATTGAGGGCGGGGTGCGGACACTGGCACAGGGGTTCGCCGAGTCGGGCGCCGATGCGGCAATCCTCCTGAAGCGGGTGGCTGACCCTCGCCGGTTTGGTGTGGCGGTGCTCGATGAACGGCAGCAGGTGGTCCGTCTCGTGGAGAAACCAAAGGACCCCCCGAGTGACCTGGCTCTGGTCGGCATCTACCTCTTCAGCCCGGCGATCCATGAAGCCATTGACGCTATAAAACCGTCCTGGCGTGGGGAACTGGAGATAACCGATGCCATCCAGAAATTGATCGAGACCGGGCACAGGGTGGAGGCCCGCATACTTGACGGCTGGTGGCTCGATACAGGGAAGAAAGACGAGATACTGGAGGCCAACCGCGTGGTTCTCGACGCTTACGCGGTCCAGAGCATTGACGGCGTGGTGGATGAGGAAAGCGTGATCAGCGGCCGTGTTCAGATCGCCAAAGGGGCCGAGGTGAGGCGCAGCACCATCCGCGGGCCGGTGGTCATCGGCGCCGGGGCTGTGGTAATAGATTCCTTTATTGGCCCTTTCACCGCGGTGGGGGAGGGCAGCCACCTGGAGAGGGTCGCCGTGGAACACTCCGTTATCCTTGAGGGGTGCGAGCTGAGGGACATCCCCCGCCTGGAGGACAGCCTGTTGGGGCGGAACGTCAAAGTGGGGAGTGGCGACGGCCGTAGCAATGCCTTCAGGCTATTTGTGGGGGACGATTCCGAGCTGAAACTATAGATTTGTTATGGTTCTTGCCAACTGGGAGGGGTATGTGTGCAGCTTATAGATGGTGTTGTAACCAAGCGTTTGAAGCTGGTTCCGGACGACCGCGGCTTCCTCATGGAGATGCTGCGCAAGGACTGGCCCGAGTTCGAGAGTTTTGCCCAGGCGTACATAACAGCCTGCTACCCCGGGGTGATCAAGGCCTGGCACTACCACCGGAAGCAGTGCGATCACTTCGTCTGCGTCTCCGGCATGGCCAAGGTCGTCCTGTACGACAACCGGGAGGACAGTCCGACACGGGGCCTGGTTAACGAGTTCCACCTCGGCATGCTGAACCCGATCCTGCTGAAGATCCCCCCGCTGGTCTACCACGGCTTCACCTCGGAGGGCGGGCAGCCAGCGCTGATAGTCAACTTCCCGACGGAACTCTACAACTACGCCGAACCGGATGAGTACAGGCGCCATCACAACGACCCCGAGATCCCGTATTCGTGGGAGCAGAAGCACGGTTGAGCCGTCTGAATCACGGTTTGAAGCGTGGGGAGGGGGCGGCATCATGCGTGTCCTGGTGACAGGCGCGGGGGGTATGCTGGGACAGGATGTGATGGCCGAACTCCATGCCAAGAAGGGGCGGGCAGGTTTCCGCTATGAGGTTTATGGCCGGGACAGGGCTGGTTTGGACATTGCCGATCTGGACCGTGTCCGGGAGGTGATGCGGGATGTGAGCCCGGGGGTCGTCATCAACTGCGCGGCCTACACCAATGTGGACGGGGCGGAGACGGATGTGGCGGGGGCCTACCGGGTGAACGGGCTCGGTGCGCGCAACCTGGCCGTGGCCTGCCTGGAAGCGGGCGCGGCGCTCTTGCACGTCAGCACCGATTACGTCTTCGATGGGGAGAAGGAGGGGCCCTACATGGTCTTTGACCGCACCAACCCCCTCGGGGTTTACGGGGCCAGCAAGCTGTGGGGCGAGGAATGCATACGGGAAGTCCTGCCGCAGCACTACATCGTCCGCACCAGCTGGCTGTGCGGGCTTGGCGGGCCAAACTTTGTGGAAACCATGCTGCGCCTGGGGGAGTCCCGCGCGGAGGTGCGGGTGGTGGATGACCAGCACGGCAGCCCCACCTTTACCGCAGACCTGGCTGCGGCGATGGTGGACCTGATCGAGACCGGTTGTTACGGGACATATCATGTTACCAATCAGGGTGTGACGACCTGGTACGGGTTCGCCCGCAGGATTTTCGAGCTCGCCGGGCTGCCGACCAAGGTTGTGCCGATTACCACTGCGGAGTTTCCGCGCCCGGCACGGCGTCCGAAGAACTCTGCCATGGACCCGTTTCCCCTGCAGGAAACGATCGGCCGGCTCCTCCCCTCATGGGAGGACGCCCTTGACCGTTACCTCGAGGCGAGGGGTTCACGCGGTTCACGCGGTTCACGCGGTTCACGCGCAGGGCGGGAGACAGGTTAGACAACGGAGGGTACGATAATGGCAAGGCATCTGTTGGTCACCGGCGGCGCCGGGTTCATAGGGAGCAACTTCATCCACTACATTCTGCGGGAGCGCCCCGATTGGCGGGTGACGAACCTCGACCTGTTGACCTACGCGGGCAACCTGGAGAACCTCAGGGACATCGAGGGCAGTTCCAACTACCGCTTCGTGCGCGGGGATATAGGGGACCGCCAGTTGGTTGATGCGTTGCTGGGCGGTGACGACTGGTTCGGGCCGGTCGATACCGTGGTGAACTTTGCTGCCGAGTCGCACGTGGACCGGAGCATCCTCGACCCGTCGCCCTTTGTGGATACGAATGTGCGCGGCACCCAGGTGCTGCTGGAAGCCGCTCGCCAGGCGTGGCTCGGCGCCGGTGTGGAAGGCGGGCGCCGGGATGTGGAGCACCGCTTTGTCCATATCTCCACCGATGAGGTCTACGGCTCCCTCGGACCGGATGACCCTGCCTTCACGGAGGAGAACAGGCTGGAGCCGAACAGCCCCTATGCGGCCAGCAAGGCGTCCTCGGACCTGCTCTGCCGGGCCTATTTCAAGACCTTCGGCCTCCCGGTGACCGTGACGCGTTGCTGCAACAACTTCGGTCCCTATCAGTTCCCCGAGAAGCTGATCCCGCTCTTTGTCACAAACGCCCTTGAAGGACAGCCCCTGCCGGTCTACGGTGATGGAATGAACGTGCGTGATTGGATCTATGTGGACGACCACTCTTCGGCGGTGCTGGCGGTGCTGGAACGAGGCCGTCCTGGCGAAGTCTACAACATCGGTTCGGACAGCGAAGTGCCGAATATCGAGATGACCAGGGCCATCCTCCGCATTCTGGGCAAGCCGGAGACGCTGATCCGCTACGTCGCGGGCAGACCGGGACATGACCGGCGCTATGCGATAGATGCCTCTAAGATCCGCGCCGAGCTGGGTTGGCAGCCCGCTTACCGCTTTGAGGACGCCCTGGAACGGGCGGTGCGCTGGTATGTGGAGAACCCTGAATGGTGGCAGCGTGTCCGCAGCGGGGAGTACCGGCGGTACTATGAGTCCCAGTATGGTGCGCGGTTGGGTTAATGTTAGGGCTTGTTCCATTTTGGGTGGCACGGAAGAAGCAAACCTTTGACTATGCTCTCCCACAGTGCGCTGACCGTAACGAACCATAACGAATAATCGATATTGATG
>DYIG01000120.1 GCA_020723725.1 Thermaerobacter marianensis
AGCCACCGAAATGACCGGTTCAGGGAACTCGATGCTTTCCAGGAGGATGGGGCGATCCTCGACACACAGGGTATCGCCGGTGGTCGTATCTTTCAAACCGACAATGGCAATTATATCACCCGTTCGCGCCTGATCAACATCCTGCCGGTGATTGGCATGCATCTGGACCAAGCGGCCCACTCGCTCCTTCTTCCCTTTGGTAGCGTTATAAATGTAGCTACCACTCTGAAGGACCCCTGAGTAAACACGCGCGAAACAGAGCTTACCAACATACGGATCTGTCATGATCTTAAAGGCGAGCGCGCAGAAGGCCTCGTCATCGGAAACCTTGCGTTCAACCTCCTCACCGTTATCGGGGTTGGTTCCCTTTACAGCGGGGATATCCGCCGGCGAGGGAAGAAACTCTATAACAGCATCCAACAGGGGTTGAACACCCTTATTCTTATAAGCCGAGCCGCAAAGAACCGGCACAATGCGCATTTCGATGGTACCTTTTCTCAATGCCTTACGAATCTCAGGCTCGGTGATCTCCTCACCATCGAGGTATTTCATCATTAGCTCCTCGTCCAATTCAGCAACGGCCTCAAGGAGCTTATCCCTATACTCAGCGACAAGGTCCTTCATCTCGCCGGGTATCTCGTTTTCTTCACTCCGCGAACCCAGCTCGTCAACGTATACAATGGCCTTATTCTTAATAAGATCAATTACACCAACAAACGTGTCTTCTGAACCAATAGGCAGTTGTATCGGAACCGCATTGGCCTGGAGCCGCTCCCTCATCATGCTTACAACTCGGTAGAAATCGGCGCCCAGGGTATCCATCTTGTTGACGAAGGCCATCCTCGGCACCTTATAGCGGTCCGCTTGACGCCAAACCGTTTCTGACTGCGGCTCGACACCACCCTTGGCGCAGAAGATAGCAACTACGCCGTCGAGAACACGAAGCGAACGTTCGACCTCAACCGTGAAGTCCACGTGGCCTGGCGTATCAATTATATTAATCCTGTGATCCTTCCAAAAACAGGTGGTGGCTGCAGAGGTAATCGTGATGCCACGTTCCTGCTCCTGGACCATCCAGTCCATAGTGGCAGCACCTTCATGGACCTCACCTATTTTATGAACCCTTCCGGTGTAAAAGAGTATCCGCTCGGTCGTTGTCGTTTTGCCTGCATCGATGTGCGCCGAAATACCGATATTCCTTACCCGGTCAAGAGCATAGTCCCGTTTCATGATTTCCCCCCTCTAGCCATCCAACCTACAAAGAATCGATCTTACCAACGATAGTGAGCAAATGCACGGTTGGCTTCCGCCATCCGGTGCACGTCTTCCTTCTTCCTGACTGCCGCGCCGCTGTTATTGGCAGCCTCCATAATCTCATTGGCCAACCGCTCAACCATGGTCCGCTCATTGCGATCCCTGGCCGAATTGACCAACCAACGAAGGGCCATACTTAAACGCCTTTCAGGGCGAACCTCCATCGGCACCTGGTAGGTCGCGCCACCGACGCGCCGGGGCCTTACCTCCAAGAGCGGCGTGGCATTGCGCACCGCCGCTTCCAAGACCTCCACCGGTTCGCGACCTGTCTTCTCCTGAACAAGCTCGAGGGCATCATACAACAACCGCTGAGCAAGCCCCTTGTTGCCATTCAACATAATCTTGTTGATCATGCGTGCGGCCAATTCGTTATTGTAGACCGGATCCGGTAGAATCTCGCGCCTTGAAGCCCTATCCCGACGGGGCATTATCGCACCTCCCTATTTCTTTGGACGCTTGGCGCCGTATTTTGACCGGCCCTGCCTCCGCTTATCAACACCGGAGACATCAAGCGTGCCCCTTACAATGTGATACCTCACACCGGGGAGATCCTTTACCCTGCCACCACGGACCAATACAACCGAGTGCTCCTGGAGGTTGTGTCCCTCTCCCGGGATATAAGCCGTAACTTCATACCCGTTTGTCAGCCTTACCCTGGCAACCTTACGAAGAGCCGAGTTCGGCTTCTTCGGGGTCTGGGTACGGACCTGCACACACACCCCTCTCCTCTGAGGGTTTGCGCTCAACGCAGGGGACTTCGTTTTCTTCTCCGCCGTCTTGCGGCCAATCCTTATCAATTGGTTAATGGTTGGCAACACAAGTCCTCCTTCACTGCAATTCTTGACCCGTACCTCAGGCCTAACAAACGGAACGCCACTGGCTTTGTAACGCAGAAACCGATACCTGGCCAGGGCGTCGATGTGGCCCGGAAAAGGCCCTAACCCTTTTCCGGGCCACCTTTAGAATGCTAGGAATGCTACTTTTTCTTTTCCCTATTCGGCCAATATAGCTGCTGCGGCCGTTGGCACCTCGATACCGCAGGCCTTACCCAGGGCAACCATATCTTCCACCCAGACAACTTCCACGGACTTATTCTCGCAGAGCCGCGCCAGCGGAGCTACCACTCTGTCCTCGGCATTCCTTGCCAGGACCACCGCCACGGCCTGCCCTTTCTCGACCGCCTTCGTCACCTGCTTGGAACCCACTACCTTCGAATCAGATGCCTTGATACGTTCGTACGACACCTTGTTCTGGCCTTCCTTCCATTAGAAATCATCAGGCCTTTGAGGGTCTCTCGGCAAACGCTCCTACATTCTAGCACCGGGTCATAGGTGTGTCAACAATATAGGATTCTCCCGCTTCTTCTTTGCCTGCGTCGCCATGATCCTCGCCTTCAATCTCAATCCGGATGTTCCTGTAACGGGACATACCCGTTCCAGCCGGAATAAGCTTGCCAATTATAACATTCTCCTTCAAACCCAGGAGGGGGTCAACCTTACCCTTGATAGATGCCTCGGTGAGAACCCTTGTCGTCTCCTGGAACGACGCCGCCGACAAGAAGGAATCTGTCGCAAGCGAAGCCTTTGTTATGCCAAGGAGCACAACCTTGCCTGTCGCGGCTTCCCCGCCCTCGGCAATTGCACGGGCGTTCTCATCCTGCAGGTCCAGTTGATCCACAAGGCCACCGGGGAGCAGGTGAGCATCGTTGGCCTCGTCGATTTTCACCTTCCGCATCATCTGCCGGATGATGACCTCAATATGCTTGTCATTAATCTCTACGCCCTGCATACGGTAAACTCGCTGCACTTCCTGGAGCAAGTAGAGCTGCACTGCTTGAATCCCTTTAATCTTCAGAATATCGTGCGGATTTACCGGACCCTCGGTTAGTTCGTCACCGATTTCAATACGCTGACCATCATATACCTTTATACGGGCGCCAAAGGGAACCGGATAGGCGACTACCTCGCCTTCATCCGTGGCGACACGGATCTCACGGCGACCCTTGTTCTCCGCAATCGTCACCTGCCCCGCAACCTCGGTGATCACCGCCTGGCCCTTCGGTTTACGCGCCTCGAAGAGCTCCTCTACACGCGGGAGACCCTGCGTGATATCCTCACCGGCTACCCCACCAAGGTGAAACGTTCTCATTGTCAGCTGCGTACCCGGCTCACCAATGGATTGAGCCGCAATAATACCCACAGCCTCGCCGACGTCCACCTTTTGACCGGTGGCCAGGTTGCGTCCGTAGCAGCGGGCACAAACACCGAAGCGCGTCCGGCATGTAAGGACTGACCGGATATACGCCTTCTCCACGCCGGCGTTAACCACCCTCTCGGCGGCTTCTTCGCTAATCTCCTCACCTGCGGGGACAATGACCTCTCCCGTTTCCGGGTGCTTTATGTCCTGAACAGTGATACGCCCGATAATGCGGCTCTGCAGGGACTCAATCTGCTCATTACCATCCTTGATCTCCATAACCTCGATGCCTTCGTTAGTCCCGCAGTCCTCTTCGCGAACGATAACATCCTGCGCAACGTCCACAAGACGCCTGGTGAGATAACCCGAGTCTGCCGTACGGAGAGCCGTATCGGCCAACCCTTTACGAGCCCCGTGCGTAGAAGTGAAGTATTCCAACACCGTCAGGCCTTCACGGAAGTTTGCCTTAACCGGCAATTCGATGGTCCGGCCTGATGGGTCAGCCATAAGGCCCCTCATGCCTGCGAGCTGCGAAAGCTGGTTCACGTTACCGCGCGCCCCGGACATTGCCATCATTCTTACAGGGTTGAACTCGGAAAGCTTGTTCATCAACGTCCTGGTCAAATCGTCTTTGGCCTCTGTCCAAACCTCAATGACCCTTTCATAACGCTCATCATCCGTGAGAAGCCCCTTCTTGTACTGGTCATTGATCTCTTCAACCTGCTGGTCAGCATTATCCAGAATCGCCTTTTTCTCTTCGGGGATCACTATATCCACGATGCCAATGGTGGCTCCAGCCCGAGTTGCATAACGGAAGCCGAGAGCCTTTATCCCATCGAGCATTTTAGCGGTAACCGAGTTGCCCATTTTCCGGTAACACATGCCAACTATACGACCGAGTTGCTTCTTATCAACTAGCTTGTTTATGAACTCCCCTTCCATAACCTCCTTGGGGAGAACCTCGTTGAAGATCACCCGGCCAACCGTAGTTTCCAGGACCTGCCCATTGATACGGACCTTCACGAGGGCATGCAGATTCACCTCGCCGAGGTCGTAAGCCAATACCGCCTCCTCTGGTGAGGCAAAAACCATCCCTTCACCTTTAACCCCTTCCCTTTGCAGGGTGAGGTAGTAACAGCCGAGCACCATGTCCTGCGTCGGGGTGACTACAGGCACGCCGTCCTTGGGGTTGAGAATATTGTTCGCCGCCAGCATGAGAATACGAGCCTCAGCCTGGGCCTCAGCAGAGAGCGGCACGTGAACCGCCATCTGGTCACCGTCGAAGTCTGCGTTATAGGCTGTGCAGACCAACGGGTGTATTTGGATGGCCCGGCCCTCAACCAGGACCGGTTCAAAGGCCTGAATGCCGAGCCTGTGCAAGGTTGGCGCGCGGTTTAACAGCACCGGGTGCTCCCTGATCACCTCTTCAAGGATATCCCAAACCTCATCCCTCGCGCGCTCGACCATCCTCTTGGCGCTCTTAACGTTATGGGCATGGCCCAGTTCCACGAGCCTCTTCATAACGAAGGGTTTAAACAGTTCAAGGGCCATCTCTTTGGGCAAGCCACACTGGTGCATCTTTAGTTCCGGTCCAACAACGATAACCGAACGTCCGGAGTAATCAACCCTCTTGCCGAGGAGGTTCTGCCTGAACCGGCCCTGCTTACCCTTCAACATATCGCTCAAAGACTTCAAAGGACGATTCCCCGGACCGGTTACCGGACGACCCCGGCGGCCGTTATCGATGAGGGCATCGACAGCTTCCTGAAGCATCCGTTTCTCATTACGAACGATAATGTCCGGCGCCCCCAAATCAAGCAACCGCTTAAGCCGGT
>DYIG01000121.1 GCA_020723725.1 Thermaerobacter marianensis
TGAAGGCCAAGGCCCTTTATCACCTGGATAAGGATTACGTGGTTAAGGATGGGCAGGTTATCATCGTTGACGAGTTCACAGGCAGGTTGATGTTTGGTCGGCGGTGGTCTGACGGGCTCCATCAGGCGGTTGAGGCCAAGGAAGGGGTAAAAATTGAGCGCGAAAGCCAGACTCTGGCTACTGTAACCCTGCAGAATTATTTCAGGATGTATAAAAAGTTGGCCGGCATGACGGGTACGGCTGCAACAGAGGAAGAGGAGTTTCAAAAGATTTACGGTATGGACGTAACCGTGATACCGACGCACAAGCCCATGATTCGCCAGGATCTGCCGGATGTGATCTACAAGACGGAGGCGGCCAAATTCAGGGCTGTAGTTAGGGAGATCAAGGAGCGGCACGAAAAGGGGCAGCCGGTGCTTGTCGGTACGGTGTCCATCGAGAAATCAGAGCGTTTAAGCGAGATGCTCAAACGAGAAGGCATTCCGCACCAAGTGCTCAATGCCAAATACCACGAAAAAGAAGCTGAAATAGTGGCCCAGGCCGGGCGTTTTAAGGCTGTAACCATCGCAACGAATATGGCGGGCCGTGGCACCGACATCCTCCTTGGGGGTAATCCGGAGTTCCTGGCAAGACAGGATCTGAGACGAAGGGGTTATCCGCCTGAGATTATTGCGCAGGTTGATGACAGAGGACCGGCTTCCAGTGAAGAAGTGGCGGCAGTGCGTGAAGATTACCACCGCATCCTGGAAGAGAAGAGGAAGGAAACGGATGCGGATCGTGAAAAGGTCGTAGCCGTGGGCGGGCTCTTTATCATCGGGACTGAACGTCACGAGAGTCGCCGTATTGACAATCAATTGCGAGGGCGTGCGGGGCGTCAGGGCGACCCTGGTGCATCGCGCTTCTATCTCTCCCTGGAAGATGACCTAATGCGAATATTCGGCGCCGACATGATACGCGGGCTTATGGACCGTCTTGGGCTCCAGGAGGATGAACCGATTGAACACTCCATGGTAAGCCGGGCGCTTGAGACCGCCCAGAAAAGGGTGGAGAACAGGAACTTTGATATCCGCAAACACGTGCTGGAATACGATGACGTGATGAATCAGCAGCGTGAAGTAATATACGAGCAGAGGCGCAGGGTGCTCGAGGGTGAGAACTTCCGGCCCATTGTAATTGACATGATGGAAGAGGTCGTTGACCGAGCTATAGAAACGCATGCCAATCCCAAGGTTCACCCCGAGGAATGGGATTTGCCCGGGCTCGTGGCTGCTCTTGAAGAGGCTTTTCTGCCGGAAGGGTTAATCAAAACGGAGGACCTGGAGAACCTTGGACCGGCTGCCCTCAAAGAGACCATTGTTGGCATAGCCGAACGGGAGTATGACCGGCGTGAGGGCCAGGTTGGCCCTGACGTAATGCGAGAGCTTGAACGGGTTATACTCCTCCGGGCCGTTGACAGTCGGTGGATAGACCACTTGGATGCCATGGATGATTTGAGGGAAGGTATAAACCTGCGGGCGTATGGTCAGAAGGATCCGCTTGTGGAATACAAGGTTGAGGCCTTCGACATGTTTCAGGAAATGATTCGCGCAATTAAGGAAGATGTTATCCGTGGCGTTTTCCGGGTTCAGCCCGTTGAGGAGGAGCTCGAAAGACATGTCGTTGCTCTGAACGCTGAAGCAGAGATGGGGCCAGCCCTGGCCCTGACTGGTGGGGGATTTGCCGCGACCTCCGGCGCGTCTCTGCCTGGCGGGGAGGGTTTAACCTATACCGGTGGTGTGCAAATCCACGGGGGTGGTGCAGGGGCGCCGAAGGAGCCTATCCGGGTAAGTAAGGTGGGCAGGAACCAACCGTGTCCCTGCGGTAGCGGTAAGAAATATAAGAAGTGTTGCGGTCTAAAGGAAGTGTAAGAGGGGGAAGATTAATGCTGTTTGATGACCTCATGCGTGGGGTTGAAGGGGCCAGGAGCGAGATATCCGAAGTAAGGAGGTCTCTTTGACCCTGCAAGAAGGGCGGATTCAATAAAGGAATTGGAAGCCGCAATGGGCGGCCCGGGGTTCTGGGACGACGCCCAGGCCGCGCGAAAGGTTATCAGAAGGCTTAACGAACTCAAAAAACCCCTTGAGGAATTGGAATCCCTGGAGAGACAACTCTCAGATATTGAAGTCCTCCTTGAGTTGGGCATGGAGGAAGGGGATTCTTCTGTTATTTCGGAGATTGAGGCAAACCTCAAAAGCCTGCTTGAAGGGATAAACACCCTCAGGCTTGAGATCCTTCTGAACGGTCCATATGACACGCATGACGCTATTCTAAGCGTCCATCCAGGGGCGGGGGGCACGGAATCACAGGATTGGGCTGAAATGCTTATGCGGATGTATCTCAGGTGGGCCGAACGCCGGGGGTATCAGGCGGAGGTGCTGGACTTGCTGGAAGGGGAAGAGGCTGGCATCAAGAGCGCGGTAATCTCCATCAAGGGGAGCTACGCCTATGGGTTCCTCAAGGCTGAAAAAGGCGTGCATCGTCTGGTCAGGATTTCCCCCTTTGATGCGCAGTCCCGCAGGCACACCTCTTTTGCTTCTGTTGATGTGCTCCCGCAGGTTGAAGAGGATGAAGGGGTTGAAATCAAGCCTGAGGAAATACGGGTTGATACGTTTCGCGCCAGTGGCGCCGGAGGGCAGCATGTTAACAAGACCGAGTCGGCCATCCGCATAACTCACTTGCCTACCGGGGTTGTGGTTAGTTGTCAGGCAGAGCGGTCTCAGCATGCCAACCGTGAGACGGCCATGAGAATCCTACGCGCCCGTCTCGCTGAAATGCGTGAGGCCGAACGGGAAAAGGAACTTGCTTCGCTGCGCGGTGAGCAGACGGATATCGCCTGGGGGCATCAGATAAGGTCATATGTTTTCTGTCCCTATACGATGGTGAAAGACCACCGGACCGGGGTCGAAGTGGGTAATGTGCAGGGAGTCATGGAAGGTGATGTAGATCGATTTATCTACACTTTCCTGGAAAGGAAGGCTCGGGGTGGCGCCCAGATTGATCAGGGTTCTGATACTTCGAGCCGCCCGGCGGTGAAGTAAAACATGCAGGGCAGGGTCATGGTTCTTGGCATACCGATAGATCGGATGCGGATGGAACAAGCGGTGGACCGGGTGTATTCCTTCATAAAGGAACACGGTTTTGGTCAGAGGACCAAGCTTGTCATGACGCCGAATCCCGAGATAATCTTCGCTGCCCAAAAGGATCAAGAGTTAAAAGCTATTCTCATCAGCGCGGATCTGGCGGTTCCGGATGGAACCGGGGTTGTTTGGGCCGCAAGGGTCTTAGGACAGCCTGTGGAGGAGAGGGTTACGGGTATCGATCTTATGATGCGGTTATTGAGACTTGCATCGGATAACAACCTCCGTGTCTTTTTTCTTGGCACCAGACCCGAGACCCTTAAGAGGGCTGTGAAAAATGTGCAGGGAATGTTCCCGGGGGCGGTAGTGGCGGGTAGTCACCATGGGTATTTCTCAGCCCGGGATGAGGTGCGGGTCGTGGGGGAGATAAACCGATTACACCCTGACATCCTCTTTGTGGGGATGGGAGCGCCACGTGAACAAAGGTTCATGATGCGGTGGAGGGAAAAGTTTGGCGTCCCTGTGGCCATGGGCGTCGGCGGGAGCTTTGATGTGCTGGGTGGAGACGTTCGAAGGGCGCCCTCATGGATGATTGCCGTGCATCTGGAGTGGTTTTTCCGTTTGATTCAGCAGCCCAGCCGGTGGCGTAGAATGCTTGCGTTGCCTCGTTTTGCCTTTGCGGTATTGAGGGAAGCACAAAGGGGGCGGCCTGCGTGGTAAGGCGGCTGGCAGGTCTAATGGTATTGCTGTCGTTGCTGGCGGCAGGCATTCAGTTGGGTGAAAGGGTTCGTGTGGAAGGGGCTAGCCGAACCGTTGAATTGGTCGCGGACTCAGAGACCTTTTCTGAATTGGCGTTTAAGGAAGGCATCGGGCTTCCGGAGCTTTACAAGGAATTAAAAGAAGCAGGGTTTACTTCTGTTGGGTTATCGGAGATAACCCCCCAGAATCTATCGGATAGCGGGCGCGCCCTGGTCCTAAGCGGGGCTGAGGCCAGGCAAATCTTATTCCCCTTAGGTGCAAAAACTGATCTTCTTGAGGAAACAGGGATACAGGCTGTCTATTCCTATGTTCTTCCCCTGGAACCTGGTATTAGTGATTGGCTTCTGGAGAGGTTGCGTCTTCGATTGGGTGGGGACCGGGTTGCGCTTATCAGGACCCCTTCTATTATCAGGGTGATGGTTCCCAAGGATCAGCTGTTGGAGTTAGGCCTTGGCTTCACGGACGAGCAGGTTCAGAAGGTAACCAAGGCAGGGCTACAGGTTGTGCCCCGTTTGGGTAACAGCCCGGGGCTTAACGGCGAAACCCTGAAGGCCTTGCTTGGGCCTGTCGTGGCGAATGGACGACTTTCGGCGGTTTTAAACACGGGCAAACAGATGTTGGGGTATCCGGACCATGTCCCCGAGGTAGTGGAGGTTCTAAGGGGATACGGGGCGCGGATCAGTGTAGTGGAATCGGGTACGCAGCTCGGCAACCTCAGTCCTTCAGGGATACCGGAATACCGCCGTTTGGCGGAGGACATGATGGTTCGGGTTTTCAGCCTGCCGGAGTGGCTGTTGACAAGGCGTAGCCCTGAGGAGGTAGTAGACGCTTCGCTTCGATCGGTCCTGGAGAGGAATGCCCGTATACTGTATATCCGTCCGCTGGGCAAGGGTGTTGAAACGTTTAGTGAGATCAAGGATAACGTAAAACATTACTCGCGGTTAGCTGAGGTATTAGAAGATAGAGGGTTTGAACTGGGTATGGCCAAGCCATTTGGCGATCTTACGGTGCCATTTTATCTAAGGGTCATACTTAGTCTGGGAGTGGTTGCGGGTGGTTTGTTGCTTGCTTTATCGGTGTTCCCCGGGTCAATTCGGCTGTGGTCCTGCTTAGGGGTGGCTGCGGTGCCTCTAACCATGATGGCCTATGTGGTCGCTCCTGAGTCGGGCAGGCTCCTGTTTGCCATGAGCGCGGCTATCATATTCCCTGTTCTGGCTATAGTCAGCGGCATAAGACAATGGAGGGAAGGGTTTGGCGATGCGGCGGTGCCATCGACCACCGGCCAGTTGTTCGTCAGGGGCATTGTTTGGCTTGTCAGGGCATCTTCATACTCCTTGACCGGTGCCTTGTTAATTGCAGCTCTGTTAGCCGATCGATCCTATCTCCTTGAGTGGGTCTATTTCCGGGGCGTGAAGTTTTCCTTTATACTCCC
>DYIG01000122.1 GCA_020723725.1 Thermaerobacter marianensis
ATCCATCGGGGGAGGAGGTGATATTAATGTATCCAGCCCATCCGATTCAGGCTGCCCAGGCAGCTGCTCAGCAGGCCCAGCAGGCTGCCCAGGCCGCCCAGCAGGCCGCTCAGCAGGCCCAGTTTGCGGCTCAACAGGTTACGCAGCAGGCCCTGGCCGCTTCGCCTTATGCTGCTCCCCAGGCTTTCTCTCCGATAGCATCGGTTGTTACGCCCGGCGCTACGCCCTGGGTAGTGGCTCCGGCCACCACCGCGGCCGCTATCTCTCCCGCAGCGGCTGGCCCTCAGCAGGCCCTGCCTCAGATCCAGCAAGCGGCTCAGACCGCCCAGCAGGCGGCTCAGGCGGCTCAGCTCGCCGCCCAGCAGGCCCAGCAGGCCGCTCAGAGGGTATTGTATGCTTAAGAATTTTATTTGATAAAAAGGCGCCCTGGCTATTGCCAGGGTGTTTTTTTATGACAAACTATTCAACTTGATTTTTGAAAGATAGATGATTAAAATTTTAGTGCTATACGGCGGTGATATTTAAGCGAGAGTAGCTCAGTCGGTAGAGCATCTGCTTCCCAAGCAGAGGGTCGCGGGTTCGAGTCCCGTCTCTCGCTCCATTTATTTCCTCTCAGTAATGCTGGCGTAGCTCAGCAGGCAGAGCAATCGCCTCGTAAGCGATAGGTCGCGGGTTCGAGTCCCGCCGCCAGCTCCAAAAAGTTCTGGGGCAATGAGGTAAAGAAAGGGATAAAGCTGGCTTTAAAGAAGAAAAAAGCCAGACAGTTTGGATTTAGCACTGCTGCAAAGAAGTACCTCAAGGATTAAAAACCTTCGAAGCGAATTAAATCCCCATGTCGCTTATTGTCGCAAAACGAGGGTTCGTCAGTTCTTTTATTACCATAACCCTGGCCTGGCTCGCGATGTTGTTGAGCAACTCTGTTATTCATGGTCTGGTAAGGGTCCGGCTGGATCTGTATCAAACATGGGTCGGCGTTCAGCAGAACTGGGAAGTCAGCAACCTGCCTTCATATTATAAGGCCCTTAAAAGCGAATCCATTACGGTCTACCACTTTGAGGCAGACAGGGATGTCGCCCTTGTGGTTCAGGACCTTATAAAGGATTATTTTGATGTGGTGGCATCTGATCTGGTCACCGGAACCGCCCGCCGAGACGGTATTAAAGTTGTGGTCAGTCCGACGGTGCCCGCCCTGGAGAGCAGTTTGGGCGAGCGTTACGGCCGTAATGCCATGGGGGCGTACTGGCGGGGGGTCATCTGGGTGCTGTCTCCGGTGGAGTGGCTGGATCTCACGGACCCCCTGTGGCCTGAGGATTTCCGGCGTTCCGGCCCTGTGATACACGAGATGACGCACCTGATCCTTGACCGGAGCACGGCCGGAAACATCCCGGTGTGGCTTGATGAGGGTATAGCCCAGTATGAGGAATTCAAGCAATTGGGCTATGAATGGATCGAGCCAGCCAATCGGCTGGATCAACCGCTTTATAGCCTGAGTCAGTTGGCCGACGATTTTACGGGTTTAGCCAATGAACCCCTGGCTTATCGCGAGGCCCACCTCCTGGTTCGTTACCTTATCGAGTCCAAAGGGGAGAAGGTGTTGGTTCGGCTTGTGAAGTCATTGGCTGCTGGGGTTCCGGCAAAACGGGCACTCGAGAAGGTATATGGTTCGGATTTTTCTGTTCTGGAGAGGGATTGGTCAGCATGGCTGGCAGGCCAGTCCGATGCGCTTGCCGGGCCTGATTCTCAAAGGGGTGATGCTGGATGGCGGTGAGGGTGCTTGTGGTTGAGGATGAAAAACCCATCGCCGAGATACTTAAGTATCATCTTGAGCGCTCTGGATATGTGGTGAACATAGCCTTTAACGGTGAGGATGCCCTTGAGAGGGTCGCCCGCGATAACCCGGACCTCATCCTCCTGGATATCATGCTGCCGAAAATCGACGGTTTAACTGTTTGCAGGCAGATAAGAGCGCACTCCACCGTACCTATTCTGATGTTAACGGCCAAGCACGAGGAAACAGATAAGGTCCAGGGGCTTGAGTTCGGCGCTGATGACTACGTCACCAAGCCCTTCAGTCCGCGGGAGGTTGTGGCAAGAGTTCGTGCCCTCCTGCGCCGGACCCATGCTGGCAACAACGGCTCCAACGGCAATGACAACAATGGGGCACTGCAATGCGGCGAGGTGACTATCGACCTGGCTGTGCGTGAGGTCAGGAAAAACAATCAGCCCGTGCCGCTTACGGTCAGGGAATTCGAATTGCTTAAGTACCTGGTTTTACGCAGGGGGCAGCCATTTACCAGGGAGGCGCTCCTGGAGGATGTGTGGGGTTACGAGTATTACGGGGATATCCGCACGGTCGATGTTACGGTCCGGCGTCTGAGGGAAAAGGTCGAGGATGACCCGTCCAACCCGCAGTATATACTTACAAAACGCGGTGTCGGTTACATGTTCCGGCAATTCTAAAGGCTGGTGAAAGCAATGCCTGTGATGGCAGGCCTTCGCCGGGCCTTCCAAAGTCTTCAGGCTCGGATGGTAATTATATACCTCTTGCTGATCCTCTTTGCGATGGAGGTCATCGGCAACTACCTCCTTTTCTCCTTACGGGCTTACTACCTTAATCAGCAGTTCGATAACATGACAACCATTGCCAAACTGGTTGAGGAATCTGCTTCGCGATCCATGGAACAGTCCAACAGGCCGGCATTGGCCCGTGATTTGGATAATCTGGTCCGGGTGTTTGGTGAGAAGGGTTTGAGTCTTTTCATCCTGGACCGTGACGGCGAGGTCATCAGCGCTTATAGGGAAGAGGAAGGCGCCGGTCAGGGCACCAGTCTGAACGGAGTGCCGGAGGTAAGGCAGGCTTTGTCCGGGGTATACTTGCGGACCCCCAACCTGCGGGTTCATTCGGAAACCGGGAAAAGGAAGGCCTTTTTTGCACGCCCCATCACATCGGGGGGGCGCGTGGTGGGCGCCGTGTATCTGGAGGGCTCCATGGACCGCATCGAAAAGACGCTCACCGGGATGAAAGGGATATTATTTTCGGCGACCATCATTGCTTTGGTCATCTCAGCGGTTCTGAGCTATATTCTCGCTCGCACGATAACGGGACCAGTCAAGGAACTGACCAGCCGGGCTGAGGCCCTGGCAGGCGGCGACTTCGACCAGCTTATTCAGGTCCGTTCAGACGATGAAATTGGCCGGTTGGCGGGCATGTTCAACCACCTTTCAACACGGTTAAAGGAAACCCTGGCAGAGATCTCGTCCGAAAAACAGAAAGCTGAGGCTATTCTGATCCACATGACGGACGGCATCATAGCCCTGGACCGCAGCGGACGTATTCTCCTGGTCAATCCTGCGGCGGCTTCCATGACTGGGATAGATGCCAGGGAGGCCATAGGGCTTGGCCTTGGGGATGTCCTGCCGGACTCGGGGCTCGAGGAGCTTGCCAGTGCTGTTGTCCGTGGGGAACGTGATGAGGCTGTTGGCCGGTTGGTCTTCACGGGGCCGGATTTGGTTCTGAACGCCCACGTGGCCCCGGTAAGGGAGCAAGGACAGGCGCCGGGCGGTGTTGTTATCGTCCTTCACGACATCACCCAGCACGAGAAACTGGACCGGAACCGCAAGGAATTCGTGGCCAATGTTTCACATGAATTGCGGACGCCTCTGACCACCATAAAGAGTTACGTGGAAACCCTCCTTGAGGATTCACCGGATGACCCGGAGATGCAAAAAAGGTTCCTCGGTGTTGTTGCCGGTGAGACGGAGCGTATGGTCCGGCTGGTCAACGACCTCCTTACCTTGTCCCATCTAGACAGCGGCCGTTTGCGCTGGGAAAAGAAGCCCATGAGTGTGGAATCGCTGGTCAGGGAAATCCAGGAGAAATTCGCCGACCGTTGTTACCGTAAAGGTGTGCGGCTTGTCTCGCAGATCCAGCCGGACACCCCGGCGGTACTGGGCGACAGGGATAGGTTGGAGCAGGTTATTTCCAACCTGCTCAATAACGCGGTTGATTTTACGCCTCCCGGTGGGAGGGTGAGTCTTAACGTGGAGTCCGAGGCTGGCTGGGTCACCGTGACTGTCAGCGATACGGGTGTGGGCATTCCTTCTGAGGACCTGCCCAGAATATTCGAGCGTTTCTACAGGGTGGATAAGGCCCGTTCGCGCCAGTTTGGCGGTACCGGGCTTGGTTTGAGCATCGCCAAGGAGATAATTGAGGCGCACGGTGGGGAGATAAGCATCTCCAGCGAAGCGGGTCAGGGCACGGAGGTAGTCATAACCCTGCCGGCCCTCGAGGGCGGGGTAGCGGGTATTAGGGATGACGAACCGGAGGCTCTTACGGGATGACCAAGGGGCGGGTTTGGGAGACATTTAAATCAGCGCTATTGACAGTGCTCGTGTTATGCAGCTTTCTGCTCACAGCGGGGATTTGGCGTGACCAGGCCGATACAACCGGTGCCTCTACTCAGGGCTATGTGGCGCCCGGCAGCACGGGCCACCCCGATCTCAAGAGCCTGCTAAGCCCGGGGATCGTCGTTCATGTCCATGGCAAGCATTACATCGTGTCCGACAGGCAGGTCCAGGCCTTTAATCGCTTGTGGGAAGCAGCGCTTAAAACCCTTGGCGGTGGCGAAGCGGATTTGCTCGAAAGACCTGTTCCTGTTGACGACATGGAGCTTGTTAAACTGCGGGGAAACGGGAGCGGTATCGAGATCAATCTCCCCCTGGAGATGACCTTGAGGCAGATTTTCTCGTTATGGGGGGGAGCGGACCAAAGTCAGATCGCACGTTCCACTGTTGGCGCCGTTGCTGTTCAGAGGGTCGTATTGTTCCTGGATGGGCCAGACCGTACGGTCGTTTACCTGGGCGGCAGTCAGGGGCGAATGCGGGCGGTGGTTTCCGGGGGCAACCTGATCGCCTCGGCATTGGAGGGTATCGAGGGGGAAGGGGTGGAGGCAAGGATGCTCTCCGGGGCATGGCAGGACGTAAAGGTGGCTGCGGGGATATTTGTCCCGCGGTCGTTGCCATATGTTGAACACCTTGGCGCTGAACCCGAGTCCCTTGACGGGCAAGGGTTGGCGGACGCGATCTTCCCCGACCCCGGCTTTGTCCGCCGGATTGACAATGTGGACGGCAGCACCCTTTATACGGACGGGTTGGCAGCCGTACGGTTGTCAAAGGGAACGATCGAATACAGCAGGCCTGAACCGTCGAACGAAGAGGGGCGGGATCAATGGGCCGGATTCAAGACTGCCGAGGGTTTTATC